>CAZAVC010000095.1:0-6845 GCA_964488265.1 uncultured Fimbriimonas sp. | reverse complement strand
GGATCGCATCTATGCCGCCTCCGGGGAGGACCCGCTATCCACCTATCGATACGCGGCAACCGCCGCCCACCTGGCACTCACCTTCAAAAGTATCGGCAAGAAGGATCCCGAAGGCATCGACTGGCAGAAAGAAGCGATCGAGTCCTACGCTTGGGCAAAAGCCAATACGAAACCCGGCGACGTTAAGGACCTTAAGCCGCACCGAGCTTATGCCTCCGCCAATCTCTTTCGTTTGACGGGCGTCAAATCTTATGAGAACGCCTTGAAAGAAGATTCGAGCGAGTTTGGCGAAAACGGATTCGCCTGGTTCGACGACAGCTACGCCGTCGGAGCGTACTGCCTGGGTGCACAAGGTGTCGATCGAGACCCCGCTCTGCTCAAGCAACTCAAGGGCTGTCTGCTTAACACGGCACGGGATCAGGCGATTCGGGTTCCTGGAGAGCGGGCTCTACGCTGGGGAGGAATGTGGTGGTTCCCGATGCTCGTCGGCCATCAAACCACTCCATGGATGATGGAGACTGCGCTAGCATACGGCGTCGTTCGGAAGGAGCAGCCGGAACTTGCCAAGCAGTTCTTGGCCGCGATGTACGCCACGTGCGACCACATGCTCGGGAACAACAGCCTCAACATGACCTGGGTGACGGGCTTGGGGCCGCGTTATCCGACTCATGTGTTTCATATGGATGCTTGGTACAACGGCAAACCCGAAGCGCACCCGGGGATCATTCCTTACGGCATTTGGCGGAAGGAAAAGGATCTTGGCAACGGTCCGTGGGACCAAGCCTGGCCCCACAAGACCGTTTACCCGGCGATCGATAAGTGGCCGGGCAATGAACGGTGGTTCAGCAACCGCTGCGCGCCCATGACCGGTGAGTTCACGGTCCACCAGAACTCTGGACCTGCTGCGGCGATGTTCGGAATACTCTGCGCTCCACGAGGTTAACGGTCAATCCTCCGCAGAAATGCGGGTTTGAGAACGAAGAATGCAGTAATGTTCCTTTTTGGAACGGGTCCTGCATTCTTCAATTTCCATGACCGCAACGAACATCCTCGCAAATCGATTCGCTCTCGCCCTGGGCGCGATGGCAGTTCTTACCGCCGCAGCATCCGCTCAACTCACGGTGAAGCAAACGAAGTCTTTCGAATTCAACGCTTCCACCTTCGGACAACTCAATACCACGGACCTGAAGTTCAACTCCTTCGACAGCAAGCTCGGCACCTTGACCGGCGTTGAAGTAACCCTGAACTACAACCTCACGGCTAACGGCAACTACGACCGCTCGTCCTCCAACCCGCAACCGACCGAGATTCGAGCCTACGGATCGGTAAACGCCTCGCTCGTTGGATCCAACTTCCACGTTCTGCGATCGATGAACGAGAACGCCGGTTGGGCCATGTACCAACCGGACAGCGTTTCCTTCCAAGCGCCTGGTCGTCAGCAACCGAATTCTGGAAATCTCGACCTCAACCGATTTTCCCAACCAGGCGGCGTGACCTTCAAGGTCACCGAGCAAGGTTCGGGCCTTTACTTCGATGAATCGATCCAAGCAACCGACGCTTTCTGGCTCAACGAATCCACCCGAACGGTCGGTACGGTCGAAGTGACCTACACCTACAATGCCGTTCCGGAGCCCGGAACGATGATCGCTATGGGAACAGGCATCTTTGGTCTTCTTCGATCGAAGAGCATTCTCAAGAAGCGCAGCAAGTAATCGCCGCCTAGCATCGCACTACAAACAGTTTGGGTTTCTTTCTTATATTGGACTGCTCATGGTCTTGGAGGGTCGCTCTTTAGAGCGCACCCTCCTTTTCATTGGTTGCCTTCTTGGCTGGGGTGGCAATTGGTTAAGAACCAAGCGAATGCGCGGGGTCGTTCACGCTTATCGCAGGTTCAAAGCGCGCTCGGCGGTACACTCTATCCGCCCATGGTCTCCAAAATTCGGAATGTCGGCATCATCGCGCACGTCGACCACGGAAAGACAACCCTCGTCGACGCGATCTTTAAGCAAGCCGGCCTTTTCCGGGACAATCAAAACATGGCCGAACGGGTCATGGACTCTAACGACCTCGAACGAGAGAAAGGTATCACCATCCTTTCCAAGGTCGCATCGATTCGGTATCTCGATTACAAAATCAACATTGTCGACACTCCGGGTCACGCCGACTTCGGCGGTGAAGTCGAGCGAGTTCTTAGCATGGTCGACGGCGTGTTGCTTATCGTCGACGCTCAAGAAGGCCCGATGCCGCAAACACGCTTTGTTCTTAAGAAGGCTTTCCAAAACGGACTGAAACCCGTGGTCTGCATCAATAAGATCGACCGCGAGAATGCCCGACCCGCGTACGCTTACGACAAGACGATCGACCTGTTCATTGATCTTGGCGCCAGCGAAGACGATCTGTTCTTCCCTTACCTCTACACCAGTGGTGCAGGCGGATTCGCTCGAACCAAGGTGGATGGCACCGAGACCGACATGCGATCTCTGCTCGCGGCGATCGTTGAGCACATCCCGGCTCCGAAAGTGGAAGACGAAGGCTCGTTCCTTCTTCAAGTCAATAACCTCGACTATAGCGACTACCTGGGTCGAATGTTCGGTGGTAAGGTCCTCCGCGGCACCATTAAGGTGGGCGACCGGGTGGAGATGCTCCGAGAGGGTGTCGAGAAGAAGATGGGCTTCAACGTGACCAAGCTTTGGACATACGAAGGCATCCAGCTTAAGGAGACCGAATCGGTCTCGGCGGGTGAAATCGTGATGCTTGCGGGTCTGGACCACGTTCTTATCTCCGACACCATTGCCCACGTCGATACTTCGCCCGCACTGCCTTCGATTCAAGTTGAGCCATCGACGCTCTCCATGAACTTCTATGCCAACAACTCGCCTCTAGCCGGCAAGGACGGAGGAAAGTTCCTTACGATTCACAAGATTCGAGAGCGAGTTGAGCGAGAAGAAGCGGTTTCCGTTTCGGTCAAGATCGACCCGAACGGTCCTCCGGACGCGGTTAAGGTCAAAGCTCGTGGCGAGCTTCAACTTGCGATTCTGATCGAAACCATGCGACGAGAAGGGTACGAGATGCAGATTTCTCGACCGCAGGTTATTTACCAACGCGACGAAAACAATAAGCCGCTTGAGCCGGTCGAAATTGCCACGTTAGAAGTGCCTGAGGATGCCGTTGGAGCGGTTATGGAAGAGATGAGCCGCCGCCGCGGAGATCTGTTGGACATGAAGACCAACGATAACGGTACGAACACTCTTGAGTATTCGATCCCGACCCGAGGTCTCATTGGTTTCCGTTCCACTTTCTTGACCCTCACCCGGGGGCTTGGTCTTATCGGTTCGCTGTTCGACTCTTACCAGCCGCACAAGGGAGAGGTCGAGACTCGAACCCAGGGGTCCCTTATTGCGAAGGATTCAGGCAAGCTGACACGCTACGCCTACGAAGACATTCAAGAGCGAGGAACCCTGTTCTATCCGGTTGGTTCGGACGTTTACGGTGGAATGATCGTTGGCGCATGCGCTCGCGATGAAGACATGGTTGTGAACTCAACCAAAGAAAAGCACGCCACCAACATTCGATCGGCAAACGCCGATGCGACAAGCGTGCTGGACTCCCACCGAGAGCTGTCGCTTGAGCAGTCACTTTCGTGGTTGCGAGACGACGAACTCTTGGAAGTCACGCCGAAAACGCTGCGTTTCCGAAAGAAGATTTTGGATCACTCTGAGCGACGGGTTGCCGAGCGACGAGCGGACATTATCATCTAGTTCTTTCAGAAAGGTAAATCACACGCCCACGGGTCTGGATGGAAACATCTAGACCCGTTATTCTTACCGTGTTGTGTTAGATTTCAGGCATCCGCGCCTTTTCGCGGGATTATTGATCGGGTTACTATCGAGCGTCGGGTTGGCCCAGACGATCGAGGTGAGCGGCCCCACGACACTAATCGCGGGTCAAGAAGCTGTTTTCCAGGTGACGGTGAACACCACCCGTCAACAATCAGCGACAGAAGTTGGGACACGCGTTCTCACACCAACCGCTCTAGGGACATCCTCGGCGAGTCTGGTGCTTGGTAGACCCTTGACGCAAACGCCGGAGTTGCGCACCTTCCGGGTCGAGCAGATTCGACCAGGGACGGCGGTTCGAATGACGTTTCGAATCACGCCTTCGAACTCCTTTTCTGGCTCGCTGAACCTACAGTTCTTCACCCGCAACATCGAATCGTCGACTCCGAACGCGACATTGAATCGCACGATTTCGGTGACTCCAGATCCGAATCTGCCCACGCCAACGATGTCGGCACCGCTGAACGGAGCGGATATATCGCCTTCTCCGATCTTGCGAGTGATCGCGAGCCCGGCCACTTCGCGAACGGTGAAGTATCAGGTTGAAGCCACCAAGGCGGGCGATGGATCGGTGCGAACCTTCGAATCTGAATTCGTGACCACGGGCGCGAACACGGACATCTTTGTCCCCTACTTGAGCGGACTCACCGCCGGCAACTGGACCCTGAGGGCGCGCTGTCTAGACGACCAGGGTCGAGCCGGAAGTTGGTCGTCGTCTAGAACTGTCTCGGTTTATGGCGGTATAGACATGGCAGGTCGAGGGTCCCTTTCTGGGTTCCAACAGTTCAAAGCGGGTGGCTGGGATACCTTCTTTGCGGCAGCTTGGGGTGGCAACGGCCGGTGGCCAGATTGCCGCCAGAACCTACTTTGGGCAACCCAAGCAGGCATGCGCGTAGCGGCTTATGCGTTCATCAACTTTGACAATTCGTCTACCGTGACGGGTGCTCCTGCAAACCAAACGGGATCATGGCAGATCGATCAAGCCCTTGCCGCGACGGGCTATTCCGGCAACAAGGCCACCTTGGGCTTTGATCTGAAGTACATGATGATCGACGTTGAGAATCGGTACTGGGGCACGGTCAGCCAAGACGACCGGGTGCAGCGAATCGCCGAAGGGATGCAGCGTGCCCGGAATCTCGGCTTTTGGACAATGATCTACACCCGCAACGAGCGATCCAATCAGTGGTGGAACGACGCGACGGGAACGAGCACCGATTTCTCGGACCTAGGTCTGTGGGGATCGCTCCCTGAGCTAGAGACGGTTCCTTACCGGGACGATCTTGAACTGGATCGTGGGTCAGTTTGGGTCCGCTTTGGTGGCTGGGCTGATCGGGTGGGCAAACAATGGCTTCTTGATCGAACCATCGCGGGGATGCGCGTAGACCTGAATACCTGGCTAGCTTCGGCATGGAACATCAATTCCCCGAACCCAGGCTCGATCACCATTCCACAGCCGACGTTGGTGGTGCAACGTGGCACTTCGAACCGTATTGAAGTTCAATTCACCGTTCGCAACACCGGAACAGTCGAAGCGTATGCGGTGCGAGTCATGTCGGCGACGTTGAACAACGTGGCGTCTACCAATCGCAAGTTGAGCCTGATGACGGTCCCGGCGGGTGGTCAGAGACTTGGGATACTGAACTTCCCTTCCACGGCGGCGGGGGCAAATTCCACCGCGAGTCTGACCTACACGGTGTGGACAGGAATGGGTCCCCAAACCTACACGGTTCCGGTATTCGTCCCATAGACGGCTATTGGGTGGCGGTTAGCGCTGAGTGAAGCTATCCGCCACCAACCAGCCGCAGATGGCGCCGATGTAAACAACGTTTCCGCCCCAAAGAAACACTTGTACCGCTTCGAAGCCTCGAGGGGCCAGCGCGGCGGCGATCGTCAGACAGAGCGTGGTGACGCCCACTCCGTAAAGAAGCCGCGTCGCCGAGAGGTTAAAGGTCCCTCGAATCAGACCAAGGATCGCATAGAGCGCCGCCGCGAACCAAAAGTTCACCACCGCGACCGTTCCGAGAGCCACCATCGGGCCGAATTTTCCGACCGAGTTGGTCGTTGAAGAAATGAATCGATCCAGCAGATTCCCCGCCGAAAGGCACGACCCCGTCACCACACCTGTAAGGAAAAGCATGACGATAAGGCCCAGGGTCCACGTGCTAAGCATGTTGAACGAGGGAAAGAGCGGGCGCTCCGGCGCCACAAACACATAGATCATCGAGAGAACGATGAAGAGCGCGGCGACGATTAACGCCACCCCCTGATTGGACTGAGGCAGACCTGCCATTTGCCCAAAAGAATCCGTTCGACCCGCTCGAATCAGTTCTTCGTAACGGCGCATGTAAAGCGAGTTTCGGGGGTCCATTTGGGCGGCGTACGAGTACATCTTCACCGCCTCGCTGAGCTTGCCACGTTGTCGGGCGAGGTCGCCAAGGACTGCGTAGGGGAGCGCTTGCTTGGGGTCGCGAGCGATGATTTCACGCGCAAGCGTCTCGGCTTCGACCCACTGGCCCCGTGAAAAAATGAGGCTCAGCTTGGTGATCTCGGCCGCGACGGTCGTGGGTCCCTGGAAAGTGTCTTTTTGAGCCCCGGATCTGCCCGTTGCCGTTCCCGCGTTTGCGCTCGCGGCGTTGGCGGCATTTCTTTGCTGAGCGGCCCGCTGTTGGGCTTCGGCGTTTCGTCGACGCTGTTCTTGGACTTCCCGCTCTTGGGCTCGACGCGCATCCATGTCGAGGATTGCGTCGTAGTTTCGACGTCGATCAGGGTCGCCGATGGTCTCGTATGCTTCGGTGACCCGCAGAAATTGCTCGGCGGCCTGCTTAGACGGGTTTCGGTCCGGGTGAAGCTCCATGACGAGCTTTCGATACGCGGATCGAATTTCGCTTGAACTGGCGGAGCGCTCGACACCTAATGTTTGGTAGTGAGTCCTCGCCATGAATCCTTCCCCGTGAGGATCGGTAGACCCTCGCAAAATTATCGGTAGGTGCCTAGCGACACCTTACCGTC
>CAZAVC010000094.1:0-6888 GCA_964488265.1 uncultured Fimbriimonas sp. | reverse complement strand
GTCTAGGCTCTGAATTCGGATAGAAGAAGTTTGACATAAGCCCCCGCCCCTTCGTACGGGCTTACTCCCGCTTCTTCCTCGGGAAGCTCCACAACCTGATGAAAGCTGCGTTAGGTATAATTTGAATTCGCGCCGGGGCAACGCTTCCCTCTGCTTCGGGGTACTCGCTGATCTGTTGAAGAAATGGATCGGCAAAGCCGCTTCGCAACTCATCCAGAACGGATGCCGAGCGACTCGGGAAAGGTCAAATCCGCCGTCCTGCAACCCGTTGCAAACGCGGAACTGAACCTAAATAGGACTTAGAAAATGGCAAAAAAGGTCACAGCCAACATTAAGCTTAACATCCCCGCCGGCAAGGGCACCCCTGCTCCTCCCGTTGGTCCCGCGCTCGGTCAAGCCGGCATCAACATGATGGAGTTCTTGAAGAAGTTTAACGAGCAAACCGCTCCGCAAATGGGCTTCGTCATGCCGGTTGAAATCACGGTTTTCGAAGATCGTTCTTACTCGTTCGTCATCAAGCAACCGCTGGTGACCGATCTCATCAAGCGAGCTGCAGGCATCACCACGGGTGCTGCCAACCCCAAGACCGACAAGGCAGGCGTCATCACGCAAGAGAAGCTTCGCGAAGTCGCGAAGGCAAAGATGGCGGACCTCAATACGGACGACGAAGAGATGGCAATGCGAATCGTTGCCGGATCGGCTCGATCGATGGGCGTCCGCGTCGAAGGCTAATCCCTTTCGATAAAAATTCGCCGAACCGAATCGGGTTTTACTCCGTCCCTCTTAAGAAGGGCCCTCTAAACAAGGGTTTGTAAAATCCCGAAAGGCAATGAAGCCAAGGTAGGAACCGACAGGTCTTACTTTGGCTTTTTCGTTGACAAATCCATCAAAGTTCTCAATCAACCCGCAATTCCCGGTATCGCGCCGGCACCCGAATCGTCCGATAAAAACAGCAGCACAGGTCAAGATAAAAATTCGACCTTTTGGAGTCATTTTGAAAAGCGGCACCGCCACCACAACCATGAGAGAGATCGCTCTTGTAGCGATGCTTCTGATGGTCGGTGTCACAGGAGCGCAGGCGCAATCGACAGGACCTGCGCAGGCAGCAGGAACCACGCAAGGGGCATCCCAAGCGTCTCTTCAAGAGTCCAAACTGGCGGAATCACAAGAGGCTCTTGCCTTTGGGCAATCCATCGCCGATGCAATGCGTGAGGCAACGAATGCCGACTTCGCGTTCATCGCCGCCGGACAACTTCGCCCCAACGCTCAAAGAACGAAGCTCGAAACCGGGTTGATGTATCCGAACGAAGAGCTCACCGTTCTGAAACTGAAGGGCAAGCAGGTTCGGGATGCCTTCGAGCGAAGCTTCAGCTTCTACCCGCAGGCGAACGTAGGATTCCTCTACTTTAGTGGCTGTCAGGTAGGCATCAATGAGGGCGAGCTTCCGGGTTCGCGCATCCGATCCGTTGTTCCCGACGGAGGCTTGTTCGATAACGAAGCAACGTACACTGTTGCCATGCCTACCTCGCTTGCAAAAGGGGCCCTGGGATACTTCAAAGTCTGGGACGGTTCAACCGTGCCCACTCCGCGCAGTGAGCCCAAAACTTTGCTGCAAATCGCAACCGGCAAATCGGTGGTCACCACGGCGGCAAGATGGTTCTCCAAAGTCTAATCCTCGCAACTCTTCTCACGGGCGGATTTCAAGGCGCACCTCCGCAGGAAAGCCCCGTTCCGTCCGAGTCATTCCGTAAAGAGATCGCGTTTGATTGGCTCAAAAAACAGTGCGATCTTGGGTTCAGATACCCTGGCTCGGAAGGTCACCTGAAATGCCGAGACCTGATTCTGGAAGAAACCAAAAAGCACTGCGAAAACGCCCGATTGCAACCTTTCTCGCATAAGTGGTCTAGCGACAAAAAGACTTACTCGATGTGGAACGTGATCGGTGAGCAGAATTGGAAAGACGCCAAGGTGCGCATCGCTCTGTTCGCTCACTGGGATACTCGGCCAACTGCAGACATGGAGCGGACCGCCGCCAACCGCAAGAAGCCGATCGTGGGTGCTAACGACGGCGCCTCCGGAGTCGCCGTTCTGCTGGAGTTGATGCGCGTGACTAAGAACGCCCCCAAAGACCTCGGAATCCTGTACGTCTTCGTCGACGGCGAAGACCTGGGTCCGGAACTGGACGAAATGTTCCTGGGAGCAAGGCACTTCGCCAAGAACATGCCTACCCCACGTCCGGACTACGGCATCCTGCTCGACATGATCGGAGACAAAGACCTCAAGGTCCCAGTGGAGCCTAACTCCTACCGTTACGCCTCGAAAGTTGTCAACGCCATTTACGGGCACGCTCGCTCCGTGGGTCTGGCGTCTACTTTCCCGTACACGTTCGGTCCGGAGATCGAAGACGACCATATCCCGCTCAACGAAGCCGGACTGCCTACGATCGATCTCATCGACTTCGATTACGACCCTTGGCACACTCTTGGCGACACCCCCGACAAGTGCTCGCCGGAATCGCTCGGCAAAGTGGGTCGACTCCTGGAAACGTGGTTGCTAAAACCCAATCCGCAAAAGCCTTAATCAACAGATTCGCAACGCAGTTGAGAAGAAGGGCCGACAAAAGCGTAATCCGTACCGGGCGACCGGCGTAGGATCAAAAGATGCTAACGCCGTACGACTGGCAAGAAGGGATGGGCAACCGATCCGCGTTCGTGGAAGGACGCCTGAGCCAAGGATCGCCTGTTCTCGCCGTCTCAATCGAGGCCGGGATTTTGCTCTTTACCTACAAGCGACAATCCGGCAAGCTCTTCGAGATTTACGATCGGCTTGGATTCGGAGCCCTCGGTCAACAATCCGATATCGAGGCTATTCGAGTCGCGGCCGTTGAGTTTGCGCATCAAGAAGGATTTTCTCGAAGCGAGGCCGACGTCACCATCCAACGCGTCGTGACAGGCGTTTCCACCCCCCTGAAGCAAGCGTTCGGCGACTTCACACGTTCGCCCATCCTTGCCGCTTCCGTTTTTGCCGAACTCGGCGCGACGGCCACAGATGACCGCTTCTACACCATCGACTACGATGGGGACTATCACCAACTCCGCAACTGCGCGGTGGTTTCGGTCGGTTCGGCGGCAAAGCCGGACCTGCGTGAGTCGATTCCGGTCGACGCTTCTGTAGACTCCGCGCTTGAGAAACTCGCCGAGATTTGGCAAACGGTCGCTTCTGAGGCCGGAGAGCGAGACGTCCCCATGGACGGACTCCACCGAGAGGTTCTTTTCTTGCAACGGAACTCGGTAAGAGAGAATCTCTTTACGTATCTTTAACAATTCTCCTTAACAATAGGCATCGTCTCTAGGCACGAGCCCAGAGACGGGCCCTCAAATGACCGCCGGACTGCTTGCTCTTTCCCTACTCGCCGCTCCTTCTTTGCAGAAGGTCCAGCCCGTTGCCGTAAAGCCCGCCTTCGCCACCGCTCCAGTTGGAACGGACGCGGACGATCCGGCGATTGTTTACGTTCCCGAGAACCCAAAGTTCACGTTGATTTTGGGAACGGACAAGTCCGAAGCTCCCGCCGGAGGCATCGTTGGTTTCGACATCAAGGGCAAGCAAGTCTTTCGGTTGAGTAACGTCGATCGCCCGAACAACATCGATGTCTGGTCCGGTCAGATCGGGGGTCAAAAACGACACATCGCGGTTTTCACCGAGCGAATGAAGCGGCGATTGCGAATCTTAGAGATCCTGCCTGGAGACAAACCAACCTTTCGCGAGCTAACCGGTCGGACCGCTGTTTTTGTGGGTGAGGAAGGCGAAGACGCCGCACCGATGGGAGTGACCATCGGCATGATGTCGGGACGTCTGTTCACGTGGGTGACTCCCAAAGCGGGACCCAAAGAGAACCACATCGCTCAGTACGAACTCCACTGGAACGGCTCCACCCGGAAGATCGACTTGAGCCTTTCCCGCAGGTTTGGCTCCTTCTCTGGCGTGAAAGAGACCGAGTCCATCGCCTTCGATCCGGAGTGGAATCAGGTCATTTACAGCGACGAAACGGTTTGTACTTGGATCTATAACGTCGATGCTCGCGCCGATGTCAGTCGACCCGTTCTCCGCTTTAATGATTCAGGCACGAAAGGGGATCACGAGGGCATTGCCATCTGGCCTACGAATCCTTGGGGTGGCGGCTATCTGATTCTCACCGACCAGCTAAAGGGGAACAGCGTCTACCGAGTCTTCGACCGACGGTCCCGAAAACTGGTCGGAGCCTTCTCGGGCGGAGCGGACGAAACCGACGGAATCGATCTTTGCGCCAAGCCCCTGCCGGGATTCCCGAACGGAATCTTTGTCGCCATGAACTCGAAGGACAAAAACTTCTTGGTTTACGACCTCGGAAAGATCGCCCGCGCCTTGAAACTCAAGCACTCAAGCGATTAGGTACCGGAGATGGTGGAGACGACCGTCTCCGAAAGAACCGGAACCTTGCTTCGCAACTTCCCGCGAAGATGGCCGATCAGCAGGGCGATATCGGTCGGGCGCACTCCCGGGACACGGGAAGCCTGTCCGACTGTGTTCGGCCGAAGACGCGTGAGCTTTTCGCGCGTCTCAAAGCTTAGTCCGTTCACCGAATGATAATCCCAACCGTCCGGAATCTTCAGGTCGTCCAGCCGCTGTTGGTTGTCGGCAAGTCTTTGTTGTTTGACGAGATATCCCGCATATCGACCTCGAAGCTCCACTTGCTCAAGGACCTTCGGGTTTTGGTCGAGCTCGACCTCAAGCCCAATCGCGGCCGCGATCTCAAGGCACTTTTGAAGGTCGATCTCGGGCCGCTTCATCAAGTCGAAAACGCTTTGCTTCCCTTTCGGTGCGGCAAGCCCCATCCCTTCAAAGACTGCTTCGTGAGCGGGAGAGACGTAGGCAGATTCTAACAGTTCCACGCCCCGTTCGATCTTTTCCCACTTCTCTTCAAACCTCTTTCGGCGCGCGTCGGTCGCGATTCCTAGTTCAATCGCTAACGGAGTGAGCCGTTCGTCCGCGTTGTCGTGCCGCAGCAGTAGCCGATGCTCGGATCGCGCGGTGAGCATTCGGTAGGGGTCTTCGACGCCCTTCGTCACGAGGTCGTCCACCATGACTCCAATGAAAGAACCGTTCCTGGGGAAATCCATCGGTTCCTCTTCCCTTGTCCACCGTGCCGCGTTGATCCCCGCCACAATTCCCTGGCCAGCCGCTTCCTCGTACCCGCTGGTGCCGTTGAGCTGACCTGCAAGGAATAGGCCGGGCATCAGCTTCGACATCAGGTGCGGGGTGAGTTGCAGGGGGTCGGCCATGTCGTACTCGACGGCATAACCTGGTCGGAGCATCACCACGTTTTCGAGTCCAGGAATGGTCTCCAAGAGCGCTTGTTGAACCGCCGCCGGGAGCGAGGTGCTCACCCCTTGGACGTAAACCTCTTCGCCGTGCCAAGTCTCCTGCTCAAGAAAAACAGGATGGCTGTCTTTGTCGGCAAACCGGACGATCTTATCTTCGATGCTCGGGCAATAACGCGGACCAATGCCTTCGATCCGCCCACCGTACATGGCGGATTCTTGAAGGTTCGCCGCGATCACCTCGTGCGTGTTCAGGTTCGTTCGCGTTTGCCAGCACGGCAAGAGCTCTCCGCGAGGGGACGGCGCATCGTTGACGAAGCTGATTGCCCCTGCTTCCGGCTCGCTTGGCATCCATTCGGTTTTGTCCCAGTCGATCGAGCTCTTTGCCACACGGGGAGTGGTTCCCGTCTTAAAGCGGCGTAGCCGAATGCCAAGCTCTCGCAAGCTCGCCGAAAGTCCGACGGCGGCGGGTTCCCCGTGGCGCGCCGCCACGGTTTGGATTCGACCCTCGTGGCAAAGTCCGTTGAGGAATGTGCCCGTCGTCAGAATGACCGACCGGGATTCGACGCGACTCCCATCGCTGAGGATCACGCCCATCAAGCGACCCGCTTCGATCCAAAGCGATTCCACCATCGCTTCAACAACGGTGAGGTTTGGCTCGGAGGCGAACACCTCTTGCATCAGGATTGGATAGAGATCCTTGCAAACGTGGGCGCGAACGGTTTGAACAGCCGGCCCCTTGCCGGTGCCGACCCTTCGGATGTGAGTCATCGCCAAATCCGTCGTAACACCCATCTGGCCACCGAGAGCATCGACTTCGCGCGCCATGTGCCCCTTTGCGGGACCGCCAATGCTGCAGTTACACGGTAGGTGACCGATGCGATCTTTGCGGATAGTGACGCAGAGGGTTCGACGCCCCATGCGCGCCGAAGCAAGCGCGGCTTCAATTCCCGCGTGCCCAGCACCCACCACCAAAACTTCAAACGTCGACAACGGTACTCCTCTCTAAAGATGCGTTCGGATGGCGTTAATCGTTCCAGCGTGTCGCGAGTTCGTTTGCAACGAGTTCGAGCATCGCCTCATCGGTCGCATCGAACGCGGCTACGGTATGCCCGTCGATATCGATTTGCCCCAAGATGCGCTCCCCGTTGCGAATCAAGACCACGATCTCGGATCGGGTAGTGAGCGAACACGCCAGGTAGTTCGTCAGAGTTCGAACATCCTCGATCACCTGATTCTTGTTCTCGGCAACAGCGGTTCCACAAACTCCTCGACCAAATGGAATGCGCGTGTGGTCGGTGGGAGCCCCTACGTACTGATCGAGCACCAGTTCCTCGCCTTGCCCGTCCAGGGTCGAATCGACCCGGTAGATGCCGCTCCAGTTGTAGTTGGGCAGTTCGCTGAGTCTCTCCATCGCGAACTTACGAAGAGGCGCACCTCGCAGTGGAGAGGCTTTGACGGCATCGAGGACGGCTTTCACTTGTTCGGGGTCGACCATGAACCTTCATTTTGGCATGCTCCCTCTACCCAC
>CAZAVC010000093.1:0-6991 GCA_964488265.1 uncultured Fimbriimonas sp. | reverse complement strand
TGATCCCCCGGGGGTCAGAAGCGGGGACTACGTTGATTCAGATTCAGGAACTCATGAATTTGTTGCCGCATCGCTACCCGATGCTGCTCGTTGACAAGATCATAGAAATCAACGAAGAGAATACGAAGTGCAAGGGCATCAAGAACGTCACCATCAATGAGCCGTTCTTCCAAGGTCACTACCCAGGCAACCCAATCATGCCGGGTGTTTTGATCGTAGAATCAATGGCCCAGGTCGGCGCCTCGCTCTTGCTGCAAACCGACGCACTCAAAAATCGCATTCCGCTCATTGGCAACATCGACAACGTGAAGTTCCGCCGCATGGTTCGACCCGGAGACCAACTGGTCATCGAGATCGAGCTTCTATGGGTGAAAGGCAACGTTGGCAAGATCGCTGGGATCGCCACCGTAGAAGGCGAAATGGCCGCCCAAATGGAAATGGTCTTTAAGCTCAGCGACCGCAACAAAGAATAACTTCGAGCAATTATCACCGTGCCCACCATTCACCCCCTGGCGTTTGTAGACCCGAGCGCAGAACTAGCCGACGATGTAACCGTTGGGCCGTTCAGCGTGGTGGAAGCCGGGGTCAAGGTCGGCAAAGGTTGCGTGATTGAGCACCACGCCGTCATCAAAAAGTGGACCACCATCGGCGACGATAATTACATCGCCGAAGGGGCCATTCTTGGCGGCATCCCTCAAGATCGCAAGTACGGCGGCGAAGAGACCTATCTCATCCTGGGTGATCGCAACATCATTCGAGAATACGTAACCCTTCACCGCGCAACCGGGGAGGGGAACGCCACCACCATTGGCAACGACTGCTTCATCATGGCGTACTGCCATGTGGGTCACAACTGTGCGATTCACGACAAGGTGACAATGGCCAACTCGGTGGGCGTCAGCGGTCACTGCACGGTTGAAACCATGGTAACGGTAGGCGGGATGGTGGGCATTCACCAGTTCACGCGCATCGGCAAAGTGAGCATGGTCGGCGGCTTTTCTAAGATCACCCGAGACGTGCCTCCGTTCATGATCGTGGACGCTAACGGCGGCGATCATGAGGTTCGCGACATCAACGCGGTTGGACTCCGACGCATCGGCGTCACGTCCGACGATCGGATGGCGCTTCACAAAGCTTGCAAACTGCTTTACCGCTCGCAACTGCCCTTGGCGACTTCGATGCAGATCGTTCGCGATGAAGTGCAGTCCACCCCGGAGATTGAGTACTTGCTCGCTTTTGAAGAGCGACGGTACAAGGGTCGAAATGGCCGCGGAGACCAGCGCTAACTCCCCAACCCCAGCCCTTGCCTCCGAACCTCTTCTAGCAGGCTCGGCGCAAGTTTCTCAGGTGGCCCAAGCCGGGTTAGAAGCGGCTCGATCACAGGTTCGCGAAGGTGACAAAGTCGGCGCGATCCTGCGCATTGTTCTCAGCGCGGGCGAGGCTTCTGGAGATGCCTATGGGGCGGTCTTAGCCCGAGAGATTTACCGCCTCGCTCCTCAGTTCGGTTTCGATGAGAGAGAGATCGATATCACCGGAATCGGCGGCCAGGCGATGAAGGCGGCGGGGGTGCGAATTGTCGCCGACTCGTCCAACTGGGGCGCAATCTCCATTGTGGAATCGCTGCGCACCTACCCCAAAGTGGTTCGCGGCTACTATTCGCAGAAGGGCAAACTCAGGCGATCCATCCCCGGCATTTTCATTCCCATCGACTTCGGTTACGCCAACATTCGGCTTGCAAGGGCGGCCAAACAAGCGGGCTGGAAGGTGGTGTATCTCATTCCGCCCGGGTCTTGGCGCAGAGATCGGCAAGGCAAAGACCTTGCCCAGATCACCGACCACATCGTCACGCCCTTCCCTTGGTCGGCAGAGATGCTGAACAAGTTGGGGGCGGATGCTCACTTCTTTGGTCACCCGATCAAGCAGCTGAATCGCGAGGTGAACACCACGGGGCCGCGCCAGGGGGTGGCCCTTCTTCCGGGATCGCGAAGGGCAGAGGTGGAACAACTGATGCCGCTCTACTCTCGGATCATGGTGGATAGGCCAGACGTGCCCGCGATCTTCCCGGTCTCCGGAACGGTCGAGCGGCGGGTCGCCGAGCGATGGGAGCGACTGCCAAAACGCGAGTGCGACGTCTTCGTTCAGCCTCGCACTCGGGGCGGCATGGCTTCGGTCGCGGCGACGGTAGAAGCGGCGATCGCCTGCTCCGGCACCGCCACGTTAGAAGTGGCTCTCGCCAAAACGCCGATGGCAATCGTCTATCGGGTGTCTAAGGCTGTAGAGATGGAGGCGAAGTTGATCCGCTTCAAATTGCCGAAGTTCATTGGGTTGCCGAACGTGTTGCTGGACCGGGAGATCGCGCCCGAGTTCGTTCAGCACGAGGCGACTCCGGAGCAGGTCGGCGGCTATTTGGATGAGTTGCTCTCGAACGATGCGGAGCGTCGTCGGCAGGTAGAAGGCTTCGAGGACCTATCGGAGCTATTGGGCCCGAGCGATGCGCTCACTCGGACCGCGGAGTTGGTACTCACCCTCGCCCGACGGTCGGCGTCTCCCGGCGTGAACTGGGAGTAAGGGCTAGTAGCTTTCGTCTTCAACCGGCGCGGCAGGAGTCCACTCGTGCGGCCATCCCGATTCCACGAGCTTCTTCAACTCGTCAATCCAGTCGTTGCAGTTGAACGTGTATGCCACGTAATGACCGACCCCGTCTTCATTGAAGGGATCCATTCGAATGAAGTCGATGAGCAGCAGAGGCTTATCGTTCCCGTCTTTGGCGCGATAGGCAATGATGCAGCGCTCGTTCTTGCCATCCATATTCTCCAAGCTTTTGAGGGCGTGGGCCGTATCTTCCGGGCGCATGACGTCATAGACGGTCACCTCGCCATCCGTCCACTGCTTGGCGTCAAACCCAGCGAACTCCACGCTTTCCGACATGAACGTCTTTCGCCACGCGCCACCGTACTCGCCCTCATGAATGACGACCTGCTGTTCGGTGAGTAGTCGGTTAAGTTGTTCCAGTCGCTCCAGCCGGATTCCTTGCTGGTTCCGGAGCTTGGCCGTTGCCGACATTTGTTCAGACAAGAGGCGCTGGTTCTCTTTCAGAACCTCCGCAAGTTTGGTGTTCGCTTCCTCTAACTTCTCCAGGAGCTTTCTATTTTCCGCAATTTGAAGCAAGAGGTACTGATTGCGCTCATCCGCCGCACTCGATCGTCGATCCTGCATTTCGGCGGCGACGGAAGCAATAATTGCTCCCCTGCTGGTCGCGTTGAAAATCTCCCTAATCCGTTTCCAGTGAGACTGGACGGTATGCAGAGAGATACCTAATTTGTTGGCAACCTCGGCGTCCCCAAAACCTTTCGCTGCCAACTCAACAATTTGACGTTGTCTTTCCGTGAGACCTTCTCCCGGATTTTTTCCTTCGCCCATGAATCTATGGATATTACGTTACGAAAGGCGTTTGGTTCGCGTTTGAGGATTGGTTTGATTCACTAAAAAACCTTATTACAGGACACGAAAAAGCCCCCAGCGCTGCAAAGCGAGGGGGCTTTCGCTATTTCTACGGGAAGTTTTCGTTGGATTACGCGACGGTGCCTTCGGGGAACCAAAGACCAAGTTCTCGAGCGGCGGCCTCGGGATCGCTGCTGGAGTGGGTGAGGTTGTCGTCGATGGTGAGAGCGAAGTCGCCTCGAACGGTGCCGGGGGTTGCGTCGAGCGGGTTGGTGGCGCCCATCATTGCTCGGATCGCCTTCACCGCGTTGGTACCTTGAACCGCCATGGCTACGATAGGCCCAGAGGTGAGGTAGGTTACAACATCGTTGAAGAAAGGTCGCTCGCGGTGCTCGGCATAGTGCTCTTCCACCGTCTCGCGAGGAGCGTTGATGAGCTTGAGTCCAACGACTTTGAGGCCGCGTGCCTCGACTCGGCGGGTGATCTCGCCGATGAGGTTGCGGTTCACTCCGCCTGGCTTGATTAGAACGAGGGTGGTTTCCATGATCGTTTACAAAGGGTACCCGCCGATGGGTGGAACTATGCCTCATCACAAGTGCGGGGGTGCAGGATACATAAAGCTCAAAAGCGGTTCGATATTGTGAGCATCGGCTTGCCTGAGCGCGTCGATATACGCTCTTCGCACGTCTGACGCGGGACCCAAGTCAGACGCCCCCCAGTCTGACAATTGCCAACCTTCGCGCTCGCAAAGCAAATCGGTTGCCAAGCGGGCATGCCGCCCGTTTCCATTCACAAACGGGTGAATCTGCACGAGGCGATGATGAAAACGAGCAGCGAGTTCGGCATGTCTATAAGACTCATGCTCAAGCCAAACTTCAACATCGGCAACCAAACTCCGAAGTTCAGGTCCAATGCGGTACGCCTCCACTCCGACACTCTTTTGCGTGGTGCGATAGATGCCTGCCCACTGCCAAACGGTGCCAAACATCCATTTGTGCAAGGTTCGGAGAGCGGTATCGGTAAGGAGCGTCTTTAGGAAACGCCGGTTGCCGCTTGCCCATTCGGTCGCTTCCAAAATGCCCAGCGCTTCAAATAGGTTCAGTTCTCGCAGGGTTTGAATGGGTGGGATAAGAGCCGCCATCTCCTCTGGATCGATGGGAGTAGCCCCCTCTGGCAGGTTCTCTCCCACCAGCCAGTCGGGCACCCAGTGGTCCGGCTCGGACCCACCCTTCAATCTTTTGCCCCCACCGTTAGCTCCAAAGAGATTTCTTCCCAGCGGCCAGATACGATTCGGTGAGGTCGTTAAGAACCTTCTCATAGGCCGCGTCATCCATCGCCTGGTTCTCTAGTCGCATCGATTGTTGGACTCGAGCGAGCCTCGCTTCTGCCTTGGAACGCGCCTGTTGGCGAGCAATTTCGTCGACCGTGAACTCGGGAACCACCCGAATCTCCACTCGACAGCCGACCGCCTTCGCGGCTTCTCGTAACTTCCGCACTGAAATCGACTCGTCCGCAATCTTGCGCTCCAGTTTCAAAGCCGCCGATCTGGTTTCTAACCCGACCCGATTGGCGAAAACTTCCAAGCTCATACCCAGAGCTTTTCGCATGGTTCTAAGCCAATTCGCAGATCCAGAGGGTGATTCCAGCTTGAACCCTTCTTGATTTGCACCCTCGAATTGAAGGGAGGAACGCAAGTTTTTTCCGGAATATGCGGCACGCATGGTTATCACAGGTTTCTATTTTACGACACAGAAGTCGCATTTTTGGTTCCTTTTTTGGAAACATTTCTTGTATGGTCGTGTGATTTTCTAGCAATCAGTGGCAGTTTTCTCACCGGGTACCTTGAAAGTTATGCGGGGCAGATTCTTCAAGGGAAGAAGTTGGAAGCCAGGTCACCTCCTTGCTTGGTTCTTTACAGCAACCTGTGCGCAGCTTGTTCAAGCGCAATCCAAGACTCCACTTTCCCCCGCTGAGAAAACCACAGGCACCAACGAGCCACCTGCCAACCTCGCCGAATCGCTCCTACCGGAAAATATCCAGAAGTTCATCGACACCGCTCCCAGCGCCCCTCGACCGGGCTGGGCGACCAACCTACCCAAAGCCTGGGACAACGGCTTCATCGGCATTCCGATTTGGCAGTGGGTTGCCCTGCTGGTGATGATCGCCTCCGTCCTCGTCATTTACCGAATCCTGAAAGCAGTCATCAAGAAACTGCTGAACGTATCCGCCTTTGGAGTTCCTCTTTCTGACCGGGTGAAGGGCAACCTGTATAAAGCCGGAGCACTGGTTGGTTCGGCAGGCATTGCGTTTCTAGAGATCGATGAAGTGGGGCTCGCGGGTCGAGGTGCAAAGCTCGCCTTTGGCTTTTTGCAGTGCGTCACCATCGCCTCGGTGGTATTCCTCATCATTGCCCTTTGGGACGCCATCGCCGAGTCTAAGATCGTACAGAGAGCGGGCACCAGCCTTGGGAATCGCACCGAAAACCTGCTTGTCCCGGTGGCGACAAAGTTTGTTCGGTTCCTCGTCATTGCGGGTGGACTGCTCGCCGCCTTAGGAGTCTTTGGCGTCAATGTCTATGGATTAGTCGCCGGGCTCGGGATTGGTGGTCTTGTCGTGGCCCTTGCCGCGAAGGACTCGGTAGAGAACGTCTTCGGTTCCATCACCATCCTTTTCGACATGCCGTTTGCCATTGGCGACTGGGTGAAGATCGATCAGAAGCTAGAGGGCGTCGTCGAGGAGATCAACCTTCGAAGCACTCGACTTCGGACGTTCGAAGACTCGGTGATCACCGTGCCTAACTCGCACCTCATCAAAGCGAGCGTCGAAAACATGGGTGCAAGACGCCACCGACGGCAAAAGTTCTTTGTGAAGGTGGGCCACGAGGCCTCTCCGGAGTCGGTGAACGGATTCACGGCCGAACTAAAGGCGGCGATTTTGGAGATCGGGGGAGTGGATCCTGAACGAGTCAACGTATTCGCTCACGAGTTTGACGAATTCAGCCTAAACATCCTTGTTCAGTGCTTTGTGGATGTTCCACCGGAAACCACCGAGTTCGAGATCAAGCACCGCATCATGTTGGAAGCGGATCGACTTCGGACGAAATGGGAACTTCCCATGCCCACGATTCGCTAAAATCCGGCATGCCTTTGCGATCGTATCGCTTCTCTTCCCGAACTCTCGGTCTTTCGCTTTTTGGTCTGGGGATTCTTGGATCGGCTCTAGCCCAAACCGCATCCCCGCAAGGACCCGAGTACACCCGGTATCGGGAGGGTCGTGAGAAGCTGCAGCGGGCGCAAACCGCCTTCAACGCCACCGTTGTCAACGGCAACTGGACTCCGGACGGCGTTGCCTACACCTTCCGACTGGGCGGCGAGCTAAAGGCGTGGAGCAAAGAGACTCGCAAGATCGAATCGTACGCCGCAGGTGCGGGAACCGGCAGTCAAGCAGGTGGGAATCGCCGACCCACGCCCGCAAGGGGTCGACAGTTCACCTCGGTAGAGAGCGCCAACGGCGCGTACAAGGCTCAGTACGAGAACGGCAACATCGAACA
>CAZAVC010000092.1:0-7119 GCA_964488265.1 uncultured Fimbriimonas sp. | reverse complement strand
CAACTTATCGCGAGCCGTAACGGTCCTTAAGCGGTAAGTTGTATGTATGGTCGACGACGACAAGCCCGAGCAACCGATCGAGAATCTTTTTCCGAAGCGAGGGAATCCACTCGATCCCTCTGCGGAAGAAGATCCGCTCTCGGATCTCGAAAGTTTGCTCGAAGAAGTCGATGACGATATCACCGCTCTCCCTTCGGACGAATCTATCGAAGCGAGATTTGGACGGATTCGAGATCAACTTCAATCTGAGGCCATGAATCTCAGCGAGATTCCGTCTGAAGTCAACGGTCCCCTAGTGGCGCCCCTTCCGGACGGTGATAGGCTTGCCGAGTTGGACCGAAAGGCTGAAGAACTTCGCACTCGCGCCGGAGAGAGCAAGCGCCGCTTGGAAGTAGCTACGAAGCGAGACGAGAAAACGCTCAAGAGTGAACAAGAGGCTGCTCGCGGTCTTGGCTTTGGCCTTCAAGTGGCGTACACCATTATCGGAATGCCGCTTATGGGCGCAGCCATCGGATACGCTATCGACTCCGCGATGAAGACCACAGTCTGGAAAGGAAACGTGAGTGTTCTCTTTATGGCTATTGGGATTGGTTGGTCCATTTACATCCTTCAAGTAAGGGGTCCCAAATAAGCCGGTGCAACGCATTCGCGAGGCTCTCGAATCGGTACCACACGGG
Source organism: uncultured Fimbriimonas sp. (assembly GCA_964488265.1). Taxonomy (GTDB): domain Bacteria; phylum Armatimonadota; class Fimbriimonadia; order Fimbriimonadales; family Fimbriimonadaceae; genus Fimbriimonas. The sequence goes on along the minus strand of CAZAVC010000092.1, from coordinate 6,442 downwards.
GTAGGCATTCTTCGAATCGCCGGAGCCCTCGCTCTGCTAGTCGGCATCCTCGGCGCTTCCATCTCCGGCACAGATTTTTTGCTCGGCGAGATAATTGGGCTGTTCTTGACCGGCGTCTATCTCCTAGGAACCTGGATGATCGTTCGGACAGTGGGGACCAAGAACGAGGGCAAGATCAATCTTCAACTTTTCGCGGCCATATTTGTTGCCATTGCCCTAAAAGTCCCCCTGATCGGACTTCTCATCCGATCTTCGCGGTTTTCAAAACCCGCACTGGTGGGGTTTTTCGTTGGGTTTGGGTTGGTATACTTCGCAGTCGTTGCGTGGGCTACCGCGTGGCAATTTAGACAAGACGATCGCTCGTATGAACGACCTCAGTAAGTTGATGTTTCACCTGATCGCCTCCGGTTCGGAAGAGGCAGGCGCGGCAGGTCACGGCGGGGAGCACGCTGCTCACCACGCTACGTCGTACTGGGCGACAATGGCCCTTACGGGTCTCACCCTGTTCATTATTGGCTTCTTACTCGTCCGAGCTAAGGCCGGTTTCACCAATCGCACTTTCCGGGGAGTCGTTTCCCAGTCTTCCGAGCAGCTCTATCTGTTCATCGAGAACATGTGCGTTGGAACGATTGGTTCCCACGGTCGCAAGTACGTGCCGATGATTCTCAGCTTCTGGCTAATCATCTTCTTCAGCAACGTGGTTTCCCTCTTCGTGGGGGCATCGCCGACCTCGGTTCTCAGTTTCAACCTGGGTATGGCGCTGGTCTCGATCGGATACGTTCAGTACGAGGGAATCAAGTCGAACGGAGTCTTCGGACACTTCTCGCACTTCGCGGGTCCGAAGCTCGGCGGTCCGCTCGTGATTATCTCGGCAATGATCTTCGTGATTGAAATCATCTCCGAAGTCATGAAGAACGTTTCGCTCAGCCTTCGACTTTTCGGCAACATCAACGGTGGACACCAAGCGGTCGACGCCATGAACAAGATTGGCTTTTTGCCCCTCGGCGAGTTGTTGATTCCGATCAAGCTTCTGACTTGTCTGGTTCAAGCGATGATCTTCTGCCTCCTCACCTGCGTGTACCTATCCCTTGTCACGCACCACGATGAGGATCACGGCCACGAAGGACACGGCGAACTCGCGGCAGCGCACTAAAAACGATTTATAACCTCAAACACAAACAACTAAGGAACTAGGAGAAAACAAAAAAATGAACGTCATCGGTCTAGGTATTGCAGCTCTCGGCGTAGGCATCGGTCTCGGTCTCATCGGTTACGGTGCTATGCAGGGCATGGCTCGACAACCAGAGGCTATCGGTAAGCTTCAGGTCGCCATGTTGATCGCTCTCGCATTCGTCGAGCTCGTCTTCCTGCTTACCGTCTTCGTCGGCGCACCCGGCCTCAAGTAAGCAACACCGTTGCAGAGGTTTCTTAGGAAGCCTCTGCAACTTTCTGAATCGGTTTAACCAATCCAATCCATCGGGAAAGAATGAGTCAAACATCTTCATCAGTACCCACACCGGTAAAGGTCGTCGTCGGCCTTGCGCTCTTTGTGGGAGGAGCATTCCTCCATTCGAGCTGGCACCCAGAGTTCTATAAAACTCTTGAAGCGCAGGGCGTACCGCTTGACTTCGGTATCACTCTGTCTGCGATCGGCGTGCTTCTCTTCACCTTCCCGATCATCGACATGTTTTTTGTGAAGCCGCTGCAAGCAGCCCTTCACGAGCGCAACAGCGCCCTTGAGACCACCTTCTCTGAAGTTGAAGAGCTTCGCAACGAGATGACCACCATGAAGTCCAACTACGAAAAGCAGTTGGCGGCAACGGAGGCAGACGCTCGTGAGAAGATCAACTCTCAAATCAAGGAAGCTCAAGCACTCCGCCAGTCGGTCATGTCTGAAGCCACTGAAAAGGCAGACGCCCTGGTGAAGCAAGCTCAGGACGAGATCAACATGGAAAAGAACCGCGTGTTGGCCGACCTCCGAAGCCACGTCACCGACCTTGCTCTCGCCGCTGCTGAAAAGGTAGTCGCCGAGAACATGGACACCGATCGAAATCGGAAGCTTATCGCCGATTTCGTTCAACAAGCCGAGGTCGCGAAGTAACGTGAAAGAAGAGCGAGCCAGTCGTCGATACGCTCAAGCCCTTTTCGAAGTGGCGACGAAGCACAATCTCGTAGCAACGGTCGAGTCCGATCTTGCCGCGATCGAGAACGCATTCCTATCTGACGATGAGTTCCGCTTGTTCTTGACCAGTCCTTACCGCAGCCGAGAAGAAAAGCTCGACGTTTTGGGCAAGGTCTTCTCCGATAAAGTGACCGCCCTCACCCTTCAACTCGTCCGTGTCATGATCGACAAGCGACGGGAATACGAGCTCGGAAGCATCCGCAAGGACTTCTCCGCTCTGAGAAGAGAGCATGACGGAATTCTTTACGCTCAGGTCACTTCCGCGATTGAACTCGACGCGTCCCAAAAGGATGCGATCGTGGCCAGCATCGGCGGTCAACTGAACAAGAAGATTGAAGCGGATTTCAAAGTGGACCCCACCCTTGTTGGTGGAGTGAAAGTGGCTTACGACGAGTTTGTGCTCGACGGCAGCGTGAAAGGAACTTTCAAACGACTTAAAGAGGCATTTCGCCGAGAAAACCTAAAGAAGGCATAACGAGAAAACCATGGCCATTCGACCAGAAGAGATCACCGATATTCTCAAGCAGCAGCTTGAGCAGTTCGACCGCAGCGTCGAGAAGGAAAACGTCGGCACTGTCATCCAAGTCGGTGACGGTATCGCTCGCGTGTACGGCCTTCCCGGATGCCAGATGGGTGAAATGCTTGAGTTCCCCAACGGCGTTATTGGACTCGCCCTGAACCTCGAAGAGGATTCGGTTGGTGCAGTTCTTATCGGCGACGACACCAAGATTAAGGAAGGCGACCCCGTTCGCGAAACCGGCCGGATCATTCAGGTCCCGGTTGGTAAGGGCCTCCTTGGTCGAGTTGTCAACGCCCTTGGTCAACCGATCGACAGCAAGGGTCCGGTCAACTCCGATGAGTTCCGACGACTTGAAGTGATCGCACCCGGCGTTGTCGACCGACAGCCCGTTACCGAGCCGCTCCAAACCGGTATCAAGGCTATCGACGCCATGATCCCGATCGGACGAGGTCAACGAGAGCTCGTTATCGGCGACCGACAAACGGGTAAGACCGCAATCTGTATCGACACGATTCTCAACCAGAAGAAGACTCACGAAGGCAATGGCGTTCCGGTGTACTGCATCTACGTCGCTTGCGGTCAGAAGGCTTCCAACGTTGCTCGTGTTGTAAAGACGCTCGAAGAGTACGGCGCCCTGGAGTACACGACCATCGTTCTCGCTTCCGCGTCCGACTCCAACGCTGAGCAATTTCTTGCTCCATTTGCAGGTTGCGCAATCGGCGAGTACTTCCGAGACAACGGCATGCACGCGCTGGTCATTTACGATGACTTGACGAAGCAAGCTCAAGCCTATCGCGCAGTTTCGCTCCTTCTTCGACGACCGCCAGGACGAGAAGCTTATCCTGGAGACGTTTTCTACCTACACTCCCGCTTGCTGGAACGAGCTGCAAAGCTCTCCGACGAACGAGGTGGTGGATCGCTCACGGCGCTTCCGGTCATCGAAACCCAATCGGGCGACGTTTCGGCGTATATTCCGACGAACGTTATTTCGATCACCGACGGTCAGATCTACCTCGAGCCAGACCTCTTCTTTGCGGGTGTTCGCCCTGCAATTAACGTCGGTATCTCGGTTAGCCGGGTCGGCGGTAACGCCCAAATTAAGGCGATGAAGTCGGTTGCCGGTAAGTTGAAGCTTGAAATGGCCCAATATCGAGACGTGGCTGCCTTCGCGCAGTTCGCTTCGGACCTTGACCGAGCAACGCAGATGCAGCTCATTCGAGGCCAACGCCTCACCGAGCTTCTGAAGCAAGACCTCGCCACTCCGTACGACGTTGTTGACCAAATCGTGGCCATCTACGCCGGTGGTATGGGTGTCCTCGACGACATCACCAACGACCAGGTGAAGTCGTTCGAAGCCGGTCTTCTCAAGTTCATGCACGAGAAGTACAGCGATGTCATCGAAGGAATTCGCTCGAAGAAGGCGCTATCGCCGGAAATCGAGGACAGCCTCAAGAAGGGCATCAACGAGTTCGCAGCGCAGTTCAAGTCCAACCTCTAATCCGCATCTATGGCAACGCTGAAGCAGATTCGTCAACGCATCCGTGCGGCAAAAAACATCCAGCAAATCACGAAAGCGATGAAGCTGGTCGCCGCCGCGCGTCTTAAGAAGGCCTCCGACCGGGTCTTGGAAGCTCGTCCCTATGCGGACAAGCTTCGTGAGATCATGGGTTCTCTTTCTTCGGGAGGAGAATTGCCTTCCCACCCTCTGCTTCAGCGCCGAGAAGTCGAGCGAGTACTGGTCATCGTTCTCACGTCCGATCGAGGTCTTGCAGGAGCGTTCAATACGAACATCCTGCGACGCGCTTCGGACTTCTTGAAGAAGGGCGATTTCGAGCCGGTGTTGATCACTTACGGTCGAAAAGCTTCTCAGTTCTTTGCCAAGCGCGGATACACCATCATCAGTTCGGTCTCGGCCCCGTCGGCCGGTGCTCGACTTGAGGACGCGGTGTCGATCACTAAGGGCGCGCGGCAAATGTTTGAGAGCGGCGAAGTAGACGCGGTTTACGTGGTGTACTCGAAGTTCATCTCCGCCATCAGGCAGGTCCCGCAGACCGTCCAGCTACTTCCGATCGAAACACCGGAAGTAGAAGGTGGAAACTCTGGCGACGTCTCCTTCGAGCCGTCCGCCGAAACCGTTCTCGACACTTTGCTTCCCCGCTACTTCCAAACCCTCGTATGGCAGGCGATGCTGGAATCCACCGCTTCGGAGTTTGGTGCACGAATGAGTGCGATGACCTCCGCAACGGACAACGCGGGCAAGATGATTCAGTCGCTCACCTTGAAGGCGAACCGAGAACGCCAAGCTTCGATCACCAAGGAAATCTTGGAAGTCGTCGGCGGAGCCGAAGCCCTCAAGTCGTAAGGCTTAACCGAGCAAACAAAAAGAGCCAGATCCTTCGATCTGGCTCTTTTTGTTTTAACTCCCATCGTTAAAGGGCGTTTCGATTGATTTCAATGGGCTGAGGTCGATCCTCGCCAATCTTTCGCTGAAACGCGTTCAGGCGCAATCTCATGTTGAAGTCCGAGGTCAGGATCAGGAAGCCCGGGTTGGGACGATTGATGGTTGCCATCAAATTCTCGTAGGTCTTTCCGGGGGCAAGGAAGGGATCTCTCGAATCGGACTGGTCGTTACCGTTTGTGCCCGAATTGGTTCGATTTCCAGCCTGATTCTGAGCATTCCCGGTGCCCGCTCGCTGGTTATGGGGCATCACCTTCGATAAGTATTGGGAAACGGCGGTTGCCTCCACTGGGTGTCTGCCCAAACTCACTTCCGCGTTCGAACCCGTAACCGCAAACACAGTCTCCAGCAACTTAGCATCTAGGTTCTGGACCACCTTGTAGAGCAGTTCGATTGCCGGGAGCGTGACGTTAAAGCGTTCTCGCCGCATGCCCATGCCCGTGTCTGGGTCGCCCTGCTCAACAAACTCATTGCTTGGACCGGCTCCATTTGGTTGGTTCGGCTTCTGGTTTTGGCCAAAGATCTTTGCCGCTAGCTCGATGGTGGGTAACGTGCGCGTCTTGAATTCAACGGGATCAAACGAGAGGCGGTAGTTCGGACCCGCGTAATCAAACCGCGCACCCAACGACTTTGCGACTTCTTTCAAGAATTCTCGCTCGTCCATCCCTTTCACATCAAAAGCGAGCAGATTTCTATTGGCGTTCCCCGCAAACCAGTCCTCAACCATCAGCGGCTTGGAAAACTTGATCTTAGAGAGCGCAAATGGGTCAATCGCTTCGCCCTTAGCGGTCTTTAGGGTGACTTTGCCATCTTTGAAAGCGTCTGCGGGAGGATCCGTAATCTTGAGCCCTCTAACCGGATTCCGTTGCATTCCAAAGACGGAAGAGAGCGCCCGGATTCGATCTTTAGATGTTTGTCTCTGATAAACGTTGACCGAATAGACCGTCGAGGGCGTTAATCCTTGCTTCTTCAACCTTGCAAGAATAGCGTCAAGGTCCTCCCCCTCTTCGGGTGCGGGCAATGCCATGGGGTCGGCAAGGAAAAGAATGACGCTCCGTTTAGAAATCGTAGCTAGCTTGGCAGCAAGTTCACTCGGATCGATGACCTTTGCGGTCGCTGCGGAACCCTGACCGGCGGAACCCTGTCCGGCGGAAGCAACCAGGCTTAAAAGTGCGACTGCGGTAGATAGCATCGTAGGTAAGACGATTATCTCACGCCGAGGGTTACCCCTGCCCAGCGGTCTAAAATTCTAGAAGCAATGGAATTCAAGACCTCCCTAGAC
>CAZAVC010000091.1:0-7156 GCA_964488265.1 uncultured Fimbriimonas sp. | reverse complement strand
CTGGTTAGTATTGGTATTCCCAACAACTCCATTTTGCTGTATGTATCAGAGCTCAAAGCGGGGAGTTTTATGCTGATGGTTGTGGGTAGTCCTGAAGAAATAGAGAAGGCCAAGATTCTTCTCGAAGGGTCTTCGCCCACACGTCTTGATACGTTCATGGCTGAGGAAGCCTTGCCCATCCGCTAGAACCAGCCGCTGATTAGAAAGTTCAAACCATAAAAGGAAGAAATGAAAAAAGCCCCTGCTAACAATCATTCAATGTCAACGTTTTCTGCCATTGATAACTCTCAATCGGAATCACTCCAGAAAGTATTGCAGCCAACTCTCTATGAGTTAATCGCTCTTGGGCGGGTGCTGAAGCAACTTCATTGGAACGTGGTCGGTGTGCACTTTAGGGCATTGCATCTGCACCTAGACGAGATTTACGCAACTGTTGAAGAGGCTACCGACTTGGTAGCAGAGAGACTCGCGGCCGTTGGTCAAAGTCCGAACGGCCGTCTTAGCGATGTCTGCGAGCACTCGGAGATTGAAGACGTTCCTGCGGGGTTCACCCTTGATACTGAAGTTCTTCTTCTTGCTGAAGGAGCACTCCTTTATACGGTGAAATTGATTCGTGCCCGGATCGATTCTATTGAAGATGTGGATTCGGCATCGGCCGACGTGCTGAACCAGATTATTCTGGAGCTTGAAAAGCACCACTGGATGCTTGCGGCCCAGCAAGTTTCCCCAGCTTGAGAACCTTTTCCCTGGTAAACAGTTGCCTCATAACCAGGGAGAAATGATTATTTTGGAGGTCATTCTCGGGGACTCCTGATTCTTGAGCCGCTTTCTGGGTGTCTCTGTTGGATTGGATTTTGCCTTTAGGACGGCTCTGAAATCCCGTTGGATCAGATTCAGCTGTGGTCTGCTTTCGTCAATCCGGCTTAGGGAGCGGGGTGCGAAGGCAGGCTTGAACGCTGGGTCAAGAGGTCCCATCATCCTGACTTTCAATTTCTAGGGCGGGTTACCCCTCGATGGTCCAATTTCTCGATGCCGTGTCTAACCGGAGTATGGTTGATTCAGGTTTTCCTGGCTGTCCCAACATCGAACCATGAACATGTACTTCAATCTCGCTCTCGCCCACAAGTGTCGCTCGGTGATTGTAAAAGCGAGGGGGAACCGCCCCGTACGTCTCTATTCGTTCTATCGAATAGTCTCGAACATCTAGGCGATAGACCGGGACGTGGCCCTCTCGTTGATGCATGTATCCAAGGCCGCCAATGATCCAAATGAAATCGCCGACCAGGGTAGCGGTGTGAAAGTCGGTCGGCTCAAACACAGAATAGGGATAGCCGAACAATTGAATTTGCCCGTCTGGGAATATCACGGTTACATCGTTGTAGATGCAAAAGTCGGGGTCGTAAGAATCCTCGTGCTCCCCCGCGATCAAGATTGTTCGGCCGTCTGGCAATGGAGTGAATGACTGACCAAAACGGTCAAAGCACCAGACCTGGGGAGGTCGGTCGTTCGAAGTCAACCCGCAGGCGAAACTAGGCGGATCGTTAAATCGGCATCTCGGTGCGTACGCGTTCAGTCCAGCTTGAACCATCGCCAATCGAAATGGGTCCGTTAAATCCTCTGGATTGGAACGACCTTCTCTGACGTACCGAGCTGCTCGATACTGATCCTCAGAAATCGTCGCAAGGGGTACTTCGCTTGCCGCAGGGAGACCGACCAACACCCTTCGACCCTCCTTAGAAAGCTTGGCTGGGTCGGCGCCTATGTCTAGGAGCATCAGAATAATGTCTCGGTTATCAGAGTATTCAAGTGCCGACTCAATCGCTTCTTGTCCGAACGAAGCTCCCCGTTCCTCGATCAACATTCGAACAACTTCGGAGTTACCGTGGGCTACAGCGCTTTCGAGCGCTGAATCAAAATGCGACTGCTCAGAATCCACTCCTGCCAGTTTGTCTAGTACTAGCCTCACTAGGTCAAGGTTTCCAGACGAGATGGCATTTCCAAGCGAACCACACCTGACTTTGGTGTCAACCGTAACCGATGCGCCTGCCGCCAAAAGCGCATCTACTATCTCCCGGTGCCCTCTTCGAAGAGCGACGTCCAGAGCCGAACGGCCCGTTGCGTCATCGGCGTCTAGGTCATCGGTCTTAGCCAAGATCCTTTGCACCTCTTCCAATGTGCCGATGGCACAGACCTTGATCAGCGGGGTCCACAACCTTTCCGATTCCTCCGCGCCGGCAGCTAGAAGAATATCGACCAGCCGATATCTACCGAGCCTCAGCGCTGCGTAGATCGGGGTATCGTTCGAGAAGTACGTTCGAGCGTTAGGCGCGAAACCCTTTTGCAGCAGGTACTCGACGATTTCCTCTGCATCGTTTTCTGCATAGATGGCCCAAAGAACGGCCGTGTACCCATCCGCAAAAACACCTCTTAGTCTTGCGCCGTGCTTCTCGAATAGCTTCAGGAGACTAAGGTTGCCATGCTTAAGCATGAGAGCGATGGCAAACTCGTCGCGCCCCGGGCTTCGTAACGAATCCGAACGAACTTGGTTTGGATCGGCTCCTGCCTCAAGCAGCAATCGCACCACCTCTAGATTTACGTGTGGTTGTCGCAACGCGATAAACAGGGGAGTCTCTGTCCAGCCACCGCCCGAGAGATTCACCAACTGCTTGGGATTCGGGTGTGAGCTGATCAGCTCCTCAAGGGCTTTCGCATCGCCAATCAGTACCAGGTCGTGGATATTCACGTTTTCTCATACAATGATAGATGAAAAAACCGAATTGCTCCTGTCCCAATGTACTCGTGATTCGAGCGCTTCTAGCGAAGGACTTGATTGGGCGATAGAGTTACGCAGGTGGTATCGCCCTTGAAACAGCAGAAACAGACCTTGGTGGCTGTATCCATAGTTGTTGCTTTCTTAACGATCTGCACGGTTCTGGTTCAGCGACTCCAAGAAGTCAACGAACCCCACCCATCATCAGTGAATCGTTCGGCTATGGAACAATCGCTCTCCACAGACCGGGTCCGAGTTCACGTTGATGAAGTTTTCTACGTGAACCAGGACTTCAACGCCTACATCTTCACCGGCAAGAGTGAGGGCTTCTCGTCTTTACAGATTAGTCCAGACGGCGACGAACTGTTATCGGAAAAGGAGTTCCGCTTGGCTTACCCCTCATAATACGGAGAGTTGCGACGATTCAGAAAAGGAGGTCGTATTTTGTGGGGGATTGTCGCGAGCACAACTGCAGGGGAGTGGGGGCAGGGGCGCGACCGGTTTTTAGAGAATTGGCGGCTTGCTAAGGAGAGGTTCGAGAGCGGCTCTAGGGAACCGAGATAGCTGGACTCTTCGGAAGGCTCTAGAGTGCTCCTTGGTGGCGGCTGAATTCACCCGGTCGAATAGGGAACAAGGAGGCTCGTAAAATTACCGTTGTTCGGTCAATCTCATCGCTTGATCAGAATGTTCGATGCATCCGTCGTAAAATGCGTTTGTTACGTGGGAGAGAACCATGAAAATGAACAAAAATCTTTTACTTTTGGTATCGGCTATCGGGGCGACCTCTGTTGCTCAGGCAAACGTCGTGAACGGTAGCTTCGAGTCGTTCGGCGGATCGGGAAATAGCAACATCGGCCAGGGTCTTACCGGCTGGACGATTTCGGGCGGCGGTATCGATATCGTCAACACATCGTATTGGCAGGCCGGCGCCGGAGTCACTTCCATCTCGCTCGGTTGGACATCTCCCGCAACCATTTCCCAAACAGTTGCCACCACTTCCGGTCAAGCGTACGATCTGAGCTTCTTGATGGCGGCTGAGATCTTCGGCGGGTCCGCGCTGCGAACCATGGATGTTCTTTGGAACGGCAACATCGTCGCCACGCCCTCCTTCGCTTACACGGGCCAGGGCCCTACGAACATGGGCTGGGAGTTGAACAGCGTCCAGGTAGTGGGAACGGGTAGCGACCTGCTCGAGTTTCGCAGCACCACCACGGCTCAATCCAACTATGGTCCCGCGCTGGATGACGTTCGGTTGACGGCTGTGGTCCCCGAGCCCGCCTCGATGTCTGCCCTCGCGCTTGGCGCATTCGCTTTCTTGCGCAAGCGCCGCAAGTAAGTCTGGTTTAGCGGATATGCCCCCGAGTTTCGAGTCGGGGGCAATTACTCGTGACCGTTACGCGTGAGTCTCTGACTGATGGGAGCTCTCGTTCGCTCCTCGAAGGTCGCGCGCTTCGCTACGAACCCGCACGACTCCTCACCCCTCGTTTTGACGGGATAGGCCCTACGGGCAGCTTTCGCTCGCTTCTCGAAGGTCGCGAGCTTCGCTACGAACCCCGCGCAACTTCTCACCCCTCGTTTTGACGGGATGGGCCCTCCGGGCAGCTTTCGCTCGCTTCTCGAAGGTCGCGAGCTTTGCTACGAACCCGCGCAAATTCTCACCCCTCCAAATTGACCAAGAGGATGAATCCTGAAGGACTCATCCTCTTGGTACTCCGGACGGGATTCGAACCCGCGATCTTCGCCGTGAGAGGGCGATGTCCTGAACCGCTAGACGACCGGAGCGTTCTGACCCAAAGAGAATACCCGACCGGATTTCAGGATTCAACGGGTTGGGCTCGGACCAACAAAAACCCGAGACGATGGCAAAGAAACGAGCGGGGAAGTGCAACACAAACGAAAAAGCCCGTCCCAAGAAGGAAACGGGCGAGATCTCGGCCGACGTTGGACGAGAGGGCAATCAAGAGCAATCGAGTCTTTAGGAAAAACCGTCCGACCCGGAAGGAACCCCTTCCTCCCGGGCGGACTTTCAGAGGCAAGATTTAGTGAAGGGCGACTTCAGGCTCGGCAACTTTCGCTGCAGGAGCGGGATCGGCCATGAACTCTTCGTCGATGATTCCGTAGCCCTCTTCACCGTGATAGTGAGTGTCAAGGCCAAGAGACTCAACGTTCTCGTGAGCTCGAAGACCCATCACCTTATTGACACCAAGAGCGAGCAGGTAGGTGACGAGGTAGCCAAAGACAAGCACCACGGCGACGGCGACCAACTGCATGAGAACCAAGTGACCTTGACCCTTCTCCAGGTTGCCCGCGATTGCGGGGTTGATCTTCGCGCTGGCAAAGACGCCCGTGAGGATCGCACCCGTCAGACCGCCCACACCATGAACGGCAACCACGTCTAGAGCGTCGTCAAAGCCGAGCTTGTGCTTCAGATCAATGGCGTATTGGCAGATAACACCTGCGATAAGGCCCATGATGAGAGAAGCCCCGGTTCCGACAAAGCCTGCGGCGGGAGTGATGACAACGAGTCCGGCAACAAGACCGCTAGCCGCACCAATTGCGGTCATGCGCTTGTGTCGAAGGTATTCCGCACCGAGCCAAGAGAGCATTGCGGCTGCCGCGGCAAGGTGAGTGGTTAGGAATGAGTTAACGGCAATGTCGTTCATTGCAAGCGCCGAGCCTGCGTTGAATCCGAACCATCCGAACCAGAGAAGTCCTGCGCCAAGAAGCGTCAGCGTGATGTTGTTCGGCATCGGCTTGCTGTCCTTTCTAGGTCCAAGAACCTTTACAAGGGCAAGCGCGGAGATGCCAGAAGCAAGGTGAACAACGGTGCCACCTGCAAAGTCGAGAGCGCCGAGCTTCAGAAGCCAGCCGTCCGGGTTCCAGACCCAGCATGCAACCGGAATGTAGACCAGGAACGACCAAAGGGTCATGAAGACCACGTAGGCGTTAAACCGAACCCGCTCAGCAATCGCACCGGAGATAAGCGCCGGGGTGATGATCGCAAACTTCATCTGGAACAGCATGAAGAGCATGGCGGGAATGGTTTGGGTTCCGAATGGTTCCGTTGCGGAGATATTGTTTCCGAACGCGTACTCAAGCGAGCCAATGAACCCGTTGCTGGACTTACCAAACGTGAGCGAGTAACCAATGAGCACCCAAATGACGCTCACCAGGCCCATCATCACAAAGCTCAGCATCATGGTGTTCAGAACGTTCTTCTTCCGAACCATGCCGCCGTAAAAAAGGGCAAGAGCGGGGGTCATCAACAAGACCAACGCCGTGGAAACAATCATCCAAACGGAGTCAGGGGCGCTGATAGCGGGTTTATCTTGCGCTAGAGCAAGAGTTCCCAAACCTGCAAGCAATAACGATGCAACTGTACGTGGCAGACTCATCAAGATTTCTCCAAACAGAAACCCTTCACCGTGTCTCGCCACTATGCGCGGTTGGGGCAGCATTAACGCAACGCTGCGTGATGTCCGCATATTAACAACTTTTAATCAATCAAGCAAATATTTATTTCAAAATCATTGCCTTGTAGGCCCAATCCCGGCTCAATTGCGACTGCGAGACGGCATGCGGACCTCTTTCCGCCACTCCCGGCGGGAGCACATTTCTGCCGCGGACAACATCCCCAAGCTCGATCACTTGAATGTAAGTGCCACGATCTCGGTAGGGAATTCCTGCCTGTCCCGGAACCGGAATGGTTCCGGAAGCAAACTTGCGATCTTTCATTTCGGCCTTCGCTTGGGAAAGAGCCAGCTTCAAAACGTCTGCGCCGCTTCGGCCGTCGAGGTAGTCGATTTTCGTTTTCCCGTTTAAGGCTCGGTAGAGCACCGAATTACCCGCGACGAGTCGAAAGTTAGACGGTGAGGCAAACCCGCCCGTGATTGGGGTGAAAACCAGAGAACGGAGTTTGTCCTCGAACAAGGTGTAAAGCAACGAGTTCGCCGAACCTTCCAAAAGCGTGCCATCGTAACCAGCCAGCTCGGGCAGTTCTTTCAAGAATGGGGAGAAGTAAGGGAAGGTCTCCGCTTTGCGAGCAATGGCGAAGATGGCTTTCTCGGCGTCTTCGGGACCTAGCTTCTCACCTTTCAATTCATCGATCAAAATCCGATTTCGGAAGATGCTCCCCCAAACCGGGGTGTCCATATTAGGCCACCAAGAAACAGGCTTGTTGTTCCAATTTGCAAACAGTCCGCCCTTCGGGTTCCACACGTGGGGCATCTGCTCAAAAGCGATCATGCCTTTCCAATCGTTTTCACTGATGGCGGGGACAGGAAGTCGGGGGTCGACATTTTTCGAGCGAACAGGCACCGATCCCGTGTAGCGCCAGCCGATCTCACCCGACTTGAGCGCCACGAAGAAGTTAAAATTCATCGTGAC
>CAZAVC010000090.1:0-7187 GCA_964488265.1 uncultured Fimbriimonas sp. | reverse complement strand
GCCCGCGCCCGTTGTTTTCGGATTTCATGGCCATGGTGGAAGCATGAGGAACGCCGCGCGGTCGTTTCGTTTTCACGAGCTGTGGCCAGAAGCAACGGTTGTTTACATGCAAGGCTTGAACACCCCGGGCATGACCGATCCAGAAGGGAAGAAGCCGGGTTGGCAGAAGTTCAAAGGGGATCAGCAAGATCGGGATTTGAAGTTCTTCGATGCGGTTTTGGCAAAGCTCAAGGCCGAGAAGATCGTGGACAGCAAACGAATTTTCTGCTCGGGTCACTCCAATGGGGGCGGTTTCACCTATTTTCTTTGGGCGACACATCCTGGGCTCTTCGCGGCAATCGGACCCTCTGCGGCGGGTTTCGGGGGGCTCCGCGGAATCGATCGTGAAAGTCTGAAGCCAACTCCCCTCATTCACGTGGTGGGAACTGAGGACACCGTCGTCAAACCCGAGGGGCAGGAGCGAACGCTCGCTCAAATGCGCACGATGAACGGATGCGATCCTGTGACCGATCAACCGCTCGGGCTAAGTGAGTCGAAGAGTTCGAAAGGGGCGCCCGTGGTGGTCTACCGATATCAGGGCGGGCACAAGTTACCGGAGGACGCTCCCGAGAAGATCATCGACTTCTTCAAGCGTGTTTCGGCCGGGGGCTAGGGGTGCGTGTAACGATCTGGACCAAAGGCATCGGCAGGTTGCAAGTAAACTGATGCCTTGCTACGAACTCACCTTGCTCAGCTATTGCGATCCGTTCTTGAGGCGCTCATTGCCTCGGGCGACCTCTCTGCCGACGTTCGAAACGTCGCAATCGAGATTGCTGACCCGAAGAACCCGGAGCACGGTGATTTCGCGACCAACTTTGCGATGGTTGCCTCCAAAGTGGCGGGGTTGAACCCACGCGCCCTTGCGGAGAAGCTCCTTCCTGGGCTCCAAGCAGCCGAAGAGGTCGAGGCGGTGGAGATTGCAGGACCGGGGTTCATCAACCTTCGATTGAAGCGCGAGTTCGTCGCCTCATACGTCGGTCGGGTGCTGGAACTCGGTCCGGAAGGGCTGCGCACGGAAGGAAAGGTTTCTCAGCCTAAGAAGATCAACGTCGAGTTCGTTTCGGTGAACCCTAACGGACCGATCACCATTGGCTCGGGGCGAGGAGCCGCTTTTGGTTCGACACTGTGCAACGTGCTGGATGCGGTTGGGAACAGCGTTCACCGCGAGTACTACATCAACGACGGCGTGAACTCGGAACAGATGCGGCTTTTCGCCGTTTCGGTGCAGGCACTCGTTAACGGTCAGCCCGTACCCGAAAACGGCTACAAGGGCGACTACGTTCACGCGGTGGCCGAACGCGTGAAAACCGAATCTCCTGAAGCCGCCACCCAGGATGTGGCTTGGTTCCAGCAGAAGTCGCAGGACCTCATGATCGACGCTCAGCGAACCGCTCTGGCGGCATTCGGAGTTGTCTTTAACACTTGGTTCAGCGAGCAGTCGCTCCACAACGAAGGCGTGGTGGAAGCTTGCATGAAGGAGATGGTGAGTAAAGGTGTCGCGGATGACGAGGCTTACCGAACCAAGCTAAAGCTCGGTAAAGGCGGCAAGATCGAAGAGACCATCAAAGAAGAGCAACCCGTGGACGAGGACGATGCGGCGGGGTCGGAACGAACCGTCTGGCTGCGATCGACCAAGTTTGGCGACGATCAAGACCGGGTTCTTCGACGAAAAGATGGCCGACTCACTTATATCGCCAGCGATGTGGCTTACCACGCGGATAAGTTCAATCGACCTGCAGATGCGGACAAACTGATCACGATCCTAGGGCCCGATCACCACGGCTACATCGGTCGATTGCAGGCGGTTGTCGCGGCGAATCTCTTGAAGGGCGATGCCTCGAATGAGGAGGTCTGCGCATCGGCGCTTGCCGAGTCCAAGGAGCGACTGGAGGTGCTGATCTACCAGTTGGTTCGATTCTTGAAAGACGGTCAACCCGCGCCGATGCGCAAGCGAGACGGCAACATCTATGCGATTCTCGACCTCATCGAAGAAATTGGTCGCAAGATGCGGCCGGAAGGCACACTCGCGGAACAGCACGAAGCAGGTCGAGATGTGGCGAGATTCTTCTACTTGATGCGCCACCACGACACGACGTTTGACTTCGATCTCGATCTTGCCGAAAAGCAGAGCGACGAGAATCCGGTGTTCTACGTTCAGTACGCCCACGCCCGGATCTGTTCGATTCTTGCCAAGGGTGCCGAGGCGGGCCTCAAGCCCTCTGTTGAATCGTTGAGCTTGCTTACGCATGACCGCGAAAAGAACCTGATTAAGAAGGTGGTCGACCTGCCAGACGAGATGCTTCGTTGTGCGGCTGATTACGGAGTTCACCGCTTAGCGACCTTCGCCATTGAACTCGCCCGAGCCTTCCACGCCTTTTACGATGCCTGCAAGGTGGTTCAGCCTGGCGAGCCTGAACTGAGTGCGGCTCGCTTGGCGCTTTGTGAATCGGCGAAAATCGGCCTCGCGGCTACGCTCGGAGTCCTTGGAGTTAGCACGCCGGAGCGGATGGAGTCCCGTTCAGCGTCGTAGTCAAAAGTGCGATGACGATTCTGAAAACGCTCATTGGACTCCTCATCGGAGCCAGCGCCGGCTACGGTTATCACATGCTGATGATCAGTTGTAAGTCCGAGTGCATCAACGCCAAGGTTCCGGCGGTACCGATTCTGGTGCTCGGAGTTTTGGGTGCGGTGATTGGCTATCAAGTAGCAGGGAAGTAGGGCGCGTTTGGATTCGATTGCGGTTTACGTTCACACGCCCTTCTGCCCAAGCAAGTGCGGATACTGTGACTTCAACAGTTACGCCATGTCGGGCGAAATTGTGGAGCGAACCACAGCCGCGACGATCCGAGAGATTCTCCAATCGCCTCTGCGGGGGATTCCCGCCAAGACGATTTTTCTCGGCGGGGGAACGCCCACCTTTCTTAGCGGCGAACAACTGAACCGCATTCTAGACGCAATTCGAGAGGTGCATCCTCCTGTGGAAGGATGCGAAATCACCAGCGAGGCGAACCCAGGGACCGTTGACATTCCAAAGTTCTCGGCGATGATTGCGGCGGGCTTCAACCGCCTTTCGCTCGGAGCGCAAAGTTTTGTGGACGACGACCTGATTCGTCTTGACCGCGTCCATAAAGCGGCGGAGATCGACCGAGCAGTCTATGCGGCGCGGGAGGCAGGTTTCCAAAACCTCAACTTGGATCTGATGTTCGCGTTGCCTGGACAATCTATGCAAGGATGGCGGCGAAACTTAGACAAAGCGTTGAGCTTGGAGCCCGACCACCTGAGTCTTTACTGTCTTACCATCGAGCCGAACACGGCCTTTTATCGACAGGTACAGCGCGGCACGCTCGATCTTCCCGAGGATGATGCTCAGGTGGATATGTACGATCGATGCGTGGAACAAACCGCAAATCTCGGCTTTGAGCAGTACGAGATTTCTAACTTTGCCAAGCCCGGGTACGAGTGCCGGCACAACCTCTGTTATTGGGAAAGCGAGCCTTACGCGGGTTACGGACCCGGAGCAGTGGGAGCAATCCCCGGCGCGGCGTTTGCGGCTCTCAATGGAAAACATGCGGAGGCAACTCGAGTTCGATACACCAACCTCAAGCATCCCGAAAGGTACTGTGCGGCGATCGAGGGGGGACAACTCCTGGCGTTTGAATCGGAAGCTCTCGAACCGGAAACTCTTCGGCTTGAGCGAATCATGCTCGGTATCCGGCTCAATCAAGGAGTCCGGATTGAAGCCTTGAAAGCAGAGGGGATCGAACTAGGGGAAAAGTCACTCGGGAAGGTTTTTGGATTGGGATGGATCGAACCGTATGAAGACCGACTGAAGCTCACCGCTGCGGGTCGCCATTTTTGTTCGGAAGTTGCCCTCGAACTGGCTTAAAACTTTATCCAGTTGCGAGTTTGCCGCAGTATAGTAGCAGGAGGACCGCAAGATTGCGGGCCGTGTGATGACCATGTTTTCGAGAAATCTCTCTCTATTGGCTTTGGGCCTAGTTGCGGCCACTTCCAACGCGGGCACGCTTACTGGAAAGGTGAACGTCGACGACGAATTTGAGGCGTATCTGAGTACCAGCGATTCAGTTGTCGGCACTTTGATTGGTTCCGGTCTAAACTGGCCAACCACCTATACGTTTACAACCACGTTGAACCCCGGCCAGGATTACTACCTGCACATCGCCGCAAAGGATAACGGATCGCCTGCCGGTTTTCTTGGTCAGTTTTCGATCTCAGACACGAGCCACGAATTCGTGAATGGTGGTCAGTATTTGCTCACGGAGCCGACTACTTTCAAGGTCAGTGCGACGGCGTTCGGCGGCCCATATGTGACTCCGGTCGACCTTGGTGCGAACGGTGTTGGCCCTTGGGGCAACAGAACGGGCGTGGATTCTAGCGCACGATGGATTTGGAATCCCAACACAAGTTCGCAGAGACAGTTCTTCTCGACCAAGATCACTTCGGTTGTTCCCGAACCGGCCACCGCTTTCGCTCTCGCCGGACTCGTGGGTGTATTCGTTCGACGTAAGAAAAAAGCTACTCGCTAAGCAGCGAACGATACAACTCGGTCAACTGACCGAGATAGCTTGAGACGGAATAGGGGGCTTGCCAAAAAAGACGGTGAGCCTCCTTTCCATATTTTTGGGCTTCAGAAACGCCGGTTTCTCTGAGAACTTGGGCAAGGCTCTCCGGGTCGGCCATTTGGAACCAACGCCCATTCACGCGATTTTGCACGAATTCGGTGGCAGCGCAACCTTCGCTCACAATGCCAGGAAGCCCTTGGCTCAGCGCGTCCAGGATGGCGAGTCCGGCGGTTTCGTACCAACGAGACGGCATGACCACGGCTCTTGAAGTCCGGACTTTTTCGATCACCTCTGCCTGCGAAAGCCAGCCCGTGATCTCCGCATCTGGGTTTGCCGCCCTCACCCTTTCCAGTTCTGGTCCATCGCCGATAAACCGAACCGGGACGCCCGCGATCTTTGCGGCTTCGGCCAGAGTCACGGGGTCCTTTTCCGGCTGCATCCGACCCACAAAGGTAAACGGCGATCCTTCTTTGATCTCAGCCGGACCTCGGTCGGTTGCGGTAACAGGGTTATAAACCACGTCGACTTTCGCGCTGGCGGGAAGGTACTTGGTCAGGATCTTCTTTGAGAACTCGGAGACGGCGACGTAGCGGTTGATTCGGCCTGTTACATTCTTGGACCGTACAACAACCCCTCTACCCATCTGCATGGCTTTCATGGGCCAGCCGTTCTTGGTGCATTGGGTCTTGAAGCACGCTCCCGAAAAAGGATCGAGTGTGCAGATCGAACGAGATTCGAAGTTATAGAAACTCGTGTTTGGGCATGCCAAACCAAAGTCGTGCAGGGTGAGCACGGTTTTGAACCCCCGGGCGAAGGTCTCCTCCATCACCGAAGTGCTAAGAATGCGTCGGAATGAATGGACGTGAACAATCGTCTCCTTGGGATCAAAAGAGTTCAAGAACTGCGCCCACTCTGACCGAGCGTCGCGATTCCAGAAGAACCGCTTGAGAAGCTCTTTCTTACTGGCGGTGTGATACGCATCGGTGAGATTGAGCGTGTGCGCGTTCATCCCCTGATCGACGATGACCGGATCAAGAGCACCCTCGGCGCCAAAGAAAGAACTGTCGAACCCGGCTTTAGCGAGTTCGACAGCCGTCGTAATAGCGACCTTCTCGGCGCCTCCAGAAATGGAGGCACCGTCGCAGAGGGTGATAATCCGCACGATTATCGGCTACCGATGGTGTGGTATTCGAAGCCGGCTTCTTCAGCCTGCTTTCGAGAGTAGATGCGTCGACCGTCGAACAGGATCTTGCCCTTGCAGGAAGAGGCCAGTCTGTCGAGGCTCAATTGCCGGAACTCGTTCCATTCGGTGACGACTACGATCGCATCGGCGTTGGCCGGGATCTCGTAAACGCTCTGAACGTAAGTGATGTTCGGGTAGATCTCGCGGACGTTCTCTTCGGCAACCGGATCGTAGGCGCGAATGAACCCGCCCGACTTCAGGACGCGATCGATGATGACGAGCGCCTTGGCGTCGCGAATGTCGTCCGTATTCGGCTTGAATGCAAGGCCCATCAGGCCAATGGTTTTGCCCTGGAAGCCGCCCAGCCGCTTTTCAAGTCGATCAATAAAGGCGTGCGTTTGGTCTTCGTTGATCTGGATGACTTCGTTCATGAGCCCAAAATCGTAACCGAACCGCTCGGCCGTCTTGACCATTCCCTGAACGTCCTTAGGGAAGCAGCTTCCACCCCATCCAAGACCCGCGCTGAGGAACTGCTTGCCGATTCGAGCGTCCGAACCCATGCCTCGAGCCACGTCGGCGACGTTCGCATCGCAAAGCTCGCAAATTCGGCTGAGGGCGTTGATGAAGCTGATCTTCATCGCAAGGAAGCTATTCGCGCCGTACTTGATCAGTTCTGCCGAGTTGAGGTCGGTGACGATCATTGGTGCTTCTAGCGTTGCGTACAGCTCAACCAGCTTGATCGCAGCTTCTTTTCGCTTAGCTCCGATAACAATGCGGTCGGGGCGGAGGGTGTCGGAGATTGCAGATCCTTCTCGAAGGAATTCTGGGTTGCTCACCACGTCAAATAGATTCGGATCGGCGCCTTGCTCTCGAAGAATGTTCTCGACCATGTCCCCGGAGCCGACTGGAACGGTGGACTTGTTCACAACCACGGTTGGCTTATCGATCGCCTTTCCGATGGCGGAGGCGACGGCTCGAACGGCCGTGAGGTCGGGAGTTCCATCCTCGGCGGGAGGCGTACCAACCGCAATGTAAACGATTTCAGAGGCCTTTACTGCGGCCGCAATGTCGTCGGTTACGGTGAAGTTGCCGCTCTTGAGCCCGCGCTTCAGCAGTTCTTCAACGCCCGGTTCGTAAATGGGTGGTTGCCCCTTTCGAAGCATCTCCAACTTACGCTGATCCTTATCGACACAAATGACCTGATTTCCAAGATCGGCCAAAACAACGCCGGTAACAAGCCCGACATATCCTGTTCCCACTACGGCAACTTTCATTATTTACACCAGAGGTTTGAACCAAGTTCAACGCGAGCCTCCGCGCACGTCGCTGAACTTGGGAATGGTGCCGTTTTGGTTCACTTCGTTGAATCAACCAATTGCGAC
>CAZAVC010000089.1:0-7296 GCA_964488265.1 uncultured Fimbriimonas sp. | reverse complement strand
AAAAAGCTATCTCCGCTTCTGCTTGTTGCCGTTTTGGTAGGGTGCGCCATTCCCCCGACTGTCGAGGAAGAAGCTAAGTCTAAAGATCCTGTGGCAGCCGCGCCCCAGAGTCAGTTAGAAATTGCGCCGCCTCCGGGCGGTGATTCCTCGGTGACCACCCCGGGAGAGGGCACTCCGATCACATTCAAAAACTGGTCTGGAACCCGAAAAGGATCGGGCACTCTCAAGGACGGCGAAGTCGAGGAAACACTGGAACTGGCAAGCTTTACGCTCTCGGAGGATGGGAAGGCAGAGATCAAGCTAACCGGGAAGAACCTTCCGGAAACCACGTTCCTTGGCACTTGGGAAAAGAAGGATGACAAGACCGTTGCCCTCACCATCAACGGCGGAATGGGTAACGCAGGCACGGATGCGAAGGGCGAGTTGAAGTTCATGGATGCAGAGAATCCCTACGAACTCACCTTCGAAGGAACCGTGCCAAAGACGAAATCTGCCATCACCGTATCGTTCAAGATGGGCGGCTAAACCACTCAAATTCGGCGGGCCATGAGCGAATATCTAAGGACAGAGGAGAGGGTGACACCATTGGCTGGAAAGCCTCTCGATGTCCCTCGATTCCTTGCCGTTCTCACTCTCACCGTCCTCATCGCAGGCCTGATGAAGCACTTCTTTAAAAGTGACTGGTTCGAGTTCGCGGGAGTGGTGACAGGGGTTCTGGGTGTTTACTTGGTCGCGGTTGAGAACATCCTCAACTGGCCCGTCGGGCTCATCAATGTATCGCTTTACGCCTACGTTTTCTGGGGCGCGAAGTTATACGCAGATATGGTTCTGCAATTTGTGTTCTTCGCACTTTGCGTTCACGGATGGATTCAATGGGTGCGAGGCGGAGAGAGCGGTACCCCGTTGGCAATTTCGCGACTTAAGAAGTCAGAGTACGGCTTCCTTGGCGTCGTCATTCTGCTGGCAACTCTAGTCGTGGCTCCAATTATCAAGGCACGTGGAGGCGAGTTCGCTTACGTCGATTCAGCTTTGGCGATCACGAGCGTCACTGCCCAGTTCTTGCTCAATCGAAAGAAGGTCGAGAGTTGGATTCTATGGATTTTGGTCGATATCGTCTACATCCCGGTTTACGTTCAGCGCGGTCTTCACTCAACCGCGGTTTTGTACTTACTTTTCTTGGGGATTGCCGTCTCCGGTTTGAGTCAGTGGCTCAAGACCGAACGCGAAGAACGAGCGCTCCGCTCTGCCTAGCGAAATGTTTGGCCGCTCCGTTGTCATTGGCAAGTTCTATCCGCCGCACTCTGGGCACCGTTTTCTCATTGAAACAGCTGTGGCCGAATCCCAAAGGGTCGTGGTTATTGTTTGTGAGCACCCATCTCAGATCCTTTCCGGCGAACTTCGGAAAGAGGCGCTGCGGGACTGGTTCCCGGGTATCGATGTGATCGTAACTCCAGACGATCTTCCCAACGAATCCGAACCGTGGGCGATACGAACGCGGGAACTGCTGGGAAGAGCCCCGGATGCGGTGTTCACTTCCGAACCGTATGGCGACACCTATGCGAGAGAACTGGGATGCCTTCATCGATCGGTAGACCCTGCCCGCTCGATGATTCAGGTGTCCGGCACGCTGCTACGCGAGAATCCTTACGACCATTGGGAGCACCTTCCGCCCGCTATACGGGCATTTCTTGCCAAGCGAGTTGTGCTAGTAGGCGCCGAATCCACAGGCAAAACTACCCTCGCTTCCCTACTAGCGTCCGAGTTCGAGACAGTTTGGGTCCCGGAGTTCGGGAGAGACTATTGTGAAACCCGATCGGGTCCTTGGAAGTCTCGAGAGTTCGAGACGATCGCAAAAGGTCAGCAGGCTTTAGAGAACGCCAAAGCTCGAGATGCGAATCGAGTTCTTTTTTGCGATACCAACGGTCTTGCGACAGGGGTGTGGCACCGTCGATACATGAACCGCTACAGCGCAAAAGTAGAAGCCATTGCCGCCGAGGATCAAGTAGACCTCTACTTACTCACTCTCCCCGACATCCCTTGGGTTCAGGATGGAACTCGCGATGGCGAGCACATTCGAAAGACGATGCATGAATGGTTCCTCTCCGCGCTGGGTTCCAGCGGTCGCCCATACGTAAAGTTAAGCGGCCCAATCGAGCAACGCATGAGCGTGGCTCGCCAGGCCGTCTCGGAGCTACTCAAGCAGAATCCGTTTAGCGGAACCGCCAGATAACCGTCCCGAAGGTGTTGAGCGCCTTCGCCGAGTAAACCTTCGTGTGGCCATCGGCAAAGATCACGGGCGTTCGACCGTTGTTCTGCTTATCAGCAGCGTAACGGGCAAAGATAGGCTTCAGTCTTCCGGCCGCGAGCGATGGAGAAGTCGGGTAGTTCGAGTCGCCTGTTTCTACAACCAAATCTCGATCGGAGATGAGTGGCAGGCCCTTAAAGTAGTCGCCGTCCGGACTGTTCAAGCCGTTGTACGGGTTGAAAACATAGCCTCGGTGCTTGGTGGTGAAGGTGTTGCGGGGTGCATTCGCGCTCGCGGCAAAGAGACCTGTTCGAGCCCCCTCTTCCACGTTTGAGAATGAGGCAACAGATCGGAATCCTTCTGTACCAGGAGTAGCCGCGCCGGGGACAGCGGTGGTTAAAGGATCGTAGCCCGTCGCGTCGCTGTACCCAACGGCTTGATGATGCCGCGACGCCCATGCTTCGGCGAACCCTCCGTTCGAGTCCGGAAGGATCACGAGTTCACGGTTCTTTAGGTAAGGGAGCACGCCTTGAGTCCAGATGATCGGCGTATCTGTGGTCACTTCCGATCTCATACTGGCGGGAACGAAATAGTCGTCATGGTCGCCCGCATAAAGCATGACTCCCATGCTCAATTGTCGCATCTGCGAAAGCGCTGCGGTTTGCTTCGCCGCTAGCTTGGCCTGGGCAAAAACCGGAAAAAGAATCGCCGCCAAGATTGCAATGATCGCTATAACAACCAGGAGCTCAATAAGAGTGAAGGCGCGATTCATAATGTGACCTAAGTCTAACACAGCCTATGCAGAGTATCTAGAAAGAATTTGCCTTCTCGGGAACTTGCAGCCTTGAGGCGCATTAGGAGTTGGCGTGAAGCCTCTACACCGTCTTTCGGCTACCGGAACCCTTGGCACCATTCTGCTTGCGGGCGTCTTTATCGCGGGCACCGAGTTTGCGTCGGCAGGCGAGGTTCCGACCGATCCTAACGCCATCAAGCCCTTGAAGCCGGGAGCGGCTCTCCCGAAGACCGAGATTCAGACCATCAATGGCGAGAAAGTGACTCTCCAGAAGTTCCTTGGTGGAAAAAAAGCGGTTCTGGTTTTCTATCGTGGAGGCTGGTGTCCCTACTGCAATCGACACTTGGCCGGTCTTGCGAAATCGGTGGATTCTCTTGCTTCAATGGGCTTTAAGCTGGTTGGAATCAGCCCGGATGTCCCCGCTGAACTGAAGAAGTCGGCGGATAAGAACCAATTGACATTCGAGCTTGCCTCAGACGCCAAGGCCGAGTTGATGCAAGCGCTTGGAATCGCGTTTAGAGTCGATGACGGGACTTTCACCACTTACCGAGATCGATACAAGGTCGATCTCGAGACTTACTCTGGTCAGAAGCACCACTACTTGCCCGTCCCGACAGTTCTTCTTGTCGATGAAAAAGGGACAATTCGGTTCGTTCATACGAATCCGGACTACAAGCAGCGGCTTAGCAGTGAAGCGATCCTGGAAGCAGCAAAGAAGATCGGCAAGGCTGCTTCGTAGCAGCCCTGCCAACACAAATCTGCCCTAGACTATCCGGACGATTCGTCGATCGAAGAAGACTTGACCGTACATGTCTCGTGTTCGAACCTCGACAACGTGCGTTCCTTTCGAGATGGCGCCAAGCTTTCCTTTCCAAAGGTGAGCCGTAACCGAAGGATTGGGAAGTTTGAGGCCTGCCGGTGGCTTAGGGCCCGCCTCCAGTTCCTTTAGCTTCAGGAAGAAGGGGTCTTGCCCCTTAAAGTTCTCCATCTTCACCCAGTCGCCTTGGTCGATCTTCATCTCCACCGTCGATCGCTCGGATCCGGCGAAGACGTTCACGATCACGTCGGTGTTCCGAGCGTCCCCAGCAAGGAGTTCTTCCGGAAGGAAGATGCCCATCTGCTCCCAAACGGGTCGACTAGCGGGTCGGTAGTGAACCACGTATTCGTTGCCCTTGAACTCGATGATGGAGTAGCCATTTGGGCCGCCGTCGCTCATGGTGGCGTGAGGAATTCCCCGCTCGTCCGGCGCTCCTTCCCACCATGAGCCACATACGGTGACGTGGTTCAGGTGATGGTGCTCGGTCTTACCGTTCCATCCTTCCTCTTTGCCGTAGAAGATGTTCGACTGCACGTGGGTGTGAGCCGAGACCGAGAACGTGTGCGGTAGATCTTCGATCAGTCGGAAGAGTTCTTCGCGATTCTGGACTCCGGCAAGCGGAATGTGCATCGCCACAAAGAGAAGGCGGTCCTTGGGCACATGAACCAGGTCGTTCTTCAGCCATTCCAGTTGGCGCTTGGTGAGTTCTCCGTGGTAGCCACCCTGAGCCGAGCCGTGCCAAATGACGTCGTTCAGAACGACGAAGTGGACCTTGCCGTAGTCGAAGGCGTAATACGTAGGCCCAAAAACTCGCTTGAACGTCTCTGTTGCCCCTTCGTTATCGACGCTGTCGTAGTTCAGATCGTGGTTGCCGACGGTGTTGTACCAAGGAAGACCGATGGTTCCGACGGTTCGATTGAGACTGTCGTACAGCGACAGATTGTCGAACATCTCGTCGCCAAGGCTAAGGCCAAAGATGCATCCCTGCTCGCGAGCCTCACGAGCCACTTGCTCAACAACGTCGTGGGCGATGTAGTCGATTTCTGTCTGGTTTCGAGGCTGAGGGTCGCCGAAGAGAACCATTTTGAACTTGTCAGACTCTTTTGCAGGCGTCAAGGCGAAGTCGACGGAGGCAGGAACGTTGCCCGTCGGGGCAATTCCCGCGTATCGAAGCTTCGGTGAACCGTTTGGGCGGTGGACATAGTGAAACTGAGGGAGTCCTTCGGCGTTCGTTGGAACAGCCCACCCACTCGGCTTCACCACAAAGACCACCATGCCGTCTTCAATGGGAAGCTTGTATCGACCGCTCTTATCGGTCTTGACCACTTCCCTCCCGTTCGAAACGCAAACCCCAGCAACGCCTGGGTCACCCGGTTGGCGCTTTCCAGAGTTCGAGCGATCGTGGAAGACGACTCCCTCTACGTACTGCGCTTGCGAGCCAAAAGATCGAAAGAACGACGTGGGCGGAGAGACGGTGAGTCCTCCGATCAGAGCGGCAGCGTTGGCAAGGAATCCGCGGCGGTTCATCGTACGCAATCCTACCCATTGCCTTTCCAAGGTTTTGATAAGTTGATGTTAAGGCGAACTTCGTTTTCCCCTTCTGCAAAGAGCGAACGGGTTGTTGCTTTCTAACGTCCAAAATCAGAGGCATGATCACCAGCGCTCTATCCGCCCTTATTCTCAGTCTGCCTGCAGGACTCGTTCAGACAGAAGCAACGAGGGCATGGGAACAGTGGAAACGAGATCGCATCGAGTCTTTGAGAGCCCCTACGGGCTGGCTTTCGGTAAGCGCCCTCCACAAAATTTCTAAGGGGTACACCTCTCTCGGAACGGGAGCCGAGAGCGACCTTACATTGAGGCCAGGTAGCACAGGCGCGAAGGCAGGCACGATCATTCGAGAGAAGGGCAAGTTTTTCTTTCAGGCTCATCCCTCAACGAGTGCTGTCTATGAAGGAGAATCGTTTGACCGAATGCTCTTGCAAGACAACGCTGCTTCCATTTTTCGACTGATCCAAGTTGGAGAGAACACCCTCAGTGTCATCAAGCGCGGAACCGATTACTACGTCCGGGTTTGGGATCCTGGAAACGAAAGAAAAAAAAACTTCCCTGGCATTCCAACCTTTGCCTACCAACCTCCTTGGCGCGTTACGGGGAAACTCATCCGGTTTGCTAAGCCTAAAGACATTCCTGTAACGAACGTGCTGGGGATCACCGAGCCCACTCCCCACATTGGCAAGGTGGTCTTCACCGTCGGCGGTAAGGCCTACTCTCTCATTGTCCAAGATGGTGGTGACCGCGTCTCGCTGTTGTTCGGAGACCGCTCCAATCGAACCTCTACCTACGGGTCGGGTCGATTTCTAGTGAGCGAACCGCTCAAAGGGGACCAGGTTGTTTTGGATTTCAATAAGGCTTACAGCCCGCCCTGCGCCTTTACCGACTTCGCTACCTGCCCCCTCCCAATTGCGGCAAACAAGCTGCCGATCTCTATTGAGGCGGGCGAAAAGCGCATCAAGGGTTGGAAAGGATCTCACTAGCGGCAAGAAGCTATTGCTGAGTTGTGCCTGGCTTGGCTCGGGCATATAGTGTTGATATGCCCATGCTGGGAGTTCCGTTTGCCATCGCACTTTGTTTCACGTTTTCCTCCCAGAGCAACGTTTCTGGCACCTATGAAGGGCGTTACATAGAGGAACCTGCCAAAGTTGTGTTGCAAGAATCCCAAGGCAAAGTGACGGGCACGGCATCTTTCTTTGGGCTTTCCTACAAGCTCTCGGGGACGAAGAGTGGCACGACTGCAAAGGGTTCCATGGTCGGTTCCGACGAGAAGCTGGTTTTTCGGGCATCTTTGAAGGGCGATCAACTCACCTTTGAGTACACCGATGAGGATTCCGCAAGCGGCTGGGCGGATGCCGACCGGGCCACATTGTCACGCGTTGGAAAGGCTCCAGGTTCTTCGAGCCCCGCACCGTCAAAGCCAAATGCCTCCAAACCCACCGCATCCAAACCGGCCGGCCCATCGAAGCCACCTAAGAAGCAAACCGGAGCCACGGGCGGCAGCAAACCGATTTCGCTTCTTGCAAATGGCAAAGAACATGTGCACCCGAGCGGCGGCCGCTTTCGATTGCCGAAGTCGTGGAAGGTCGTAAACAACGAACAGACGGGCGGCCTGGAATTGATTCCGGACAGCAAACGGGATTCGATAAAGATTCTGATGATGTCGGATTCTGCCCAGGGCGAAACCAACCCAGCCTCTGCCGAAGTCCAGTCGCTCCTCGATCAGCAGATCGCGCAACTCGATCCAAACGCCCGGCGAATCGAGGGCCCAACAAAGGTCCAAGCTGGAGCGGGTAGTGGAGCCGCGTACGCGTGGAAGGCGGGCACGGGCGTGATTCGGGTTTATCTGACCATCATCAAGGGTCGAGCGACAATTCTGTTAGCCGCGGG
>CAZAVC010000088.1:0-7320 GCA_964488265.1 uncultured Fimbriimonas sp. | reverse complement strand
CGATAACTCATCTTATACCGTGAATTCGTATTCTCGAAAGTGTTGAACCGAGTTTTCTCACGGAATCACGCGTTTTGTGCTGGGTCCGACGTACAAACTTACGGGCGGGACAAATGGGAGATATTGCTGAACCGATCGTAGGCGAAGGGGCGGGTGCCGAACCGCCAAAGAAGCAGAAGGGGTTACAGCCCATTGTTGCCATCTTCTTAACGGTTCTCCTCGACTTGCTTGGGTTCGCGATGTTCATTCCAGACCTGCAGTTGCGGGGGCAGGATCTTGCTCGCGATTTCCTGAAGGTCTCTTCGAACACCGAACAAGTTGGAGTGCTTGTCGGATTTGGCCTGGCTTCATTCTCAATTGCTCAGCTCATTACAGGTCCTTGGCTAGGGCGACTCAGCGACCAAAAGGGCCGGCGGGCGGTGCTTCTCATTTCCAGTGCGCTCGGCGTGGTTTCGTACGTGCTTTACGCTCACGCGACTTCTCTGCCGATCATGTACGTCTCGCGGGTTCTTGCGGGCATAGCCGCATCTAACCTCGGCGTTGCTTTTGCCTACGTTGCGGACATTACGACTCCTCAAGATCGGGCGAAGAGTCTAGGTTTACTTGGGGCAGCATTTGGTCTTGGCTTCATCTTTGGGCCGCCCCTCGGGGCAAAGATTTTGGAGTGGGGCAATGACTCTCCGCTTGTGCTGGGATACACCAGTGCGGCTCTAGTCGCCATCAACTTCGTCTTCATCTTGAAGTTTGTTCCCGAAAGTCTGAAGCGGGAGAACGTCTCTGCCCCTCGAAAATTCCTTGCCGATCTCCAGGTTGCGTTCAGAACTCCAGGACTCTCGCTTCTGTTGGTGATGTTCTTCTTCATCAACCTCGGCTTCACGAATCTCGAAACCACCTATTTTCGACTTCTTGAGGTCGACAATTGGATTTTTGCCTATGGTGATCGAGCCAAGCAGGTGGGGGCCCAAGTTCTTTTCGTGGTCGGCATCATCGGTGCGATCATGCAAGGTGGCGTGATTCGGGTCGTCACACCCAAGTTCGGCGAGCTGAAGTTGCTCAAGTTCGGATACTTGCTCTTTGTTCCTGCTCTGGCTCTGGTGCCATTCACGAAGATCTGGTTCCCAGGAATTTTGGTGATCGTCATGCTTGGCATTGCGAACGGCCTCACCGGGCCAAGTTTGAGCTCGCTCATTTCTCGGTCCGCGCCTCCGACTATGCAAGGTGGTGTTTTTGGAATCACCCAGTCGCTAGGAGCGTTTGCCCGTGCGACCAGCCCGCTCATCAGTAGCCCTCTGCTCGCTTACAAACCTTGGGCGCCCTACGTTCTTGGGGCCGGGCTAGCCGTTATCCCTCTGATTGGGGCCTGGTTCTTTGTCAAACCCGTCAGTTCGCAACCTGCAAATAGTGTTGATTAGGGTTCGGACAAACAAAGTTCGCCTTTCGAAACGGTTGCGGATGGTCTAGAATTGGCTGACCGTTTCCACAGATCGGAGATCATTGGTGTCCACTCAAAACGAACCGACTTCCGCGCCTTCGGCGGAAAGTAGCATTCCAGCCGCCGACAGCGGATCGGTTGCGGTTTCGAAAGGACGGGGCGAATCTCGACGAGACTGGCTTGGCTCGATCGGTGGGTTGCTTATCTTCGTGGCTGGGATCTCTCTGCTGACCCTCGTGTTTAAGCTTGCCTTTGAGATGTTCCAGACACCGCCGCGACTCGCGCTCAAGATTGAAAGCGGCAAGCCGTTTGATATCTCTGGCGTGGGCGACGCGCTTTTTGGCGTGATTATCAAGATCGCACTTCTCTTTGTGATGTCGATCGTAGGTTCCGTAATCTGTAATCGAGGCATCCACCTTTACGCCTCGATCACGAGGAAATCCAAGAAGTCTTCATAGCAGTTCGATCCTAGCCGGCAAGATTGCCGGTTAAATGCCCTTTATCTGAAAATACTGGGTCCCAGGAGCAAGGTTCGTTGCTAGGGACAGGCAGGTTTGCTAGTATGTAACTAGGTCGAAAGACCAGTGTTTTTTTGAGGGAATTCCATGCGCAAGAACTCTAGTCTCTTCGCAATCGCGTCTATCGCCATTGCTCTCCCGTCGCTCGCTTCGGCTCAAACCGCTTCCATGTGGCTCAACCAGGCAGGTGATGCCCCCACCACCGTGACCACTTTGCTCACGGCGACTCCGAACAGCGTCATCAACCTTTCCGGTTATCTCCAATCCAGTTCCGCTTCGGCAATTTTGGTGACTGCATTGGTTGGCTACACCACAGCGTCTTCGATGGGCACCGGAGCTACTCCTGACTCATCGTTCCTGTCTTTCGGTTCCGCATCTTGGGTCGCTCCGTTCACATCGGGCGCGCTTCCGACCGTTCAAGCAGGCGGCGCCGGTTCAGGCACTCGACCTTACGGCGCATCGCTCTCGTCTGGTCTCACCACCGGAACGTTCGGTCTGGCAACAGGCGTGCCTGTAAAGGCGTTCGACATCTCGTTGAACCTCGGGAACGCTCCGGTAGGATCGTTCGCGGAAATCGTTCTCTGGGACGGAGGAAGCGTGGACTTCTCTTCCAGCGTCACGTACGAGAACTTCACCAGCTCCTTCCCCGGATCGCAGCGAATCAGCGTTGCCGTTGTTCCTGAACCGACCACCATGCTCGGTTTTGCGGCGGTTAGCCTTCTCGCCCTTCGACGACGACGCTCCGCTTAAGGAAAGCTCCTGTTCCAAACCCCTCGGGCAAGTGCTTTTCGAGGGGTTTTTTCTTCAGATATGAACTCACATTTACTTCGCTCGGTCGTTTTGACCGGCTTAATCTTCTTTAGCTCCGCGTCCTTTGCTCAGACGGCGTCTAGCCCTGAAATGACGAAGGAGAACTTCGAATTCAAGACGGGAGTGAAGGTCTCAATGGCCGAACTCATGGTCCGCCAGCGGCTGCTAAAAGTTCACCGCGCGAAAATCAAGTTCCACAAAGACGAGACCGACTACCGCAAGAACCTCCCGCAAAACCCCGACTCTCCTGCGATCGCTTCCTCCGCGGGAAATGCAGGTCCGTTCGACTTAGGCATTTTTGCAGCCAAACCTGCCGGTCGAATCGAGCCCCTTTTTGCGACGGTGGGGACTAACTTTGAAGGCGGAAATTCTACACAGGGTCCAACGGTCACTCCGCCGGACACCATGGGCGAGGTCGGACCGGCAAACGTCGTGGTACCACTCAATAACCAAGTCCGAATTTACAACCGCTCTGGCGCACTCATCAGCGCTGTAGACACCGATGTTTTCTTTGGTCCGGCCGTTACGCCTGGTCAGTTCACGAGCGATCCTCGGGTTCGGTTTGACCGACTAACAAATCGGTGGTTCATCTGCGCCATTGACCTTGCCAGCCCGCGAAATCGCATTATGCTCGCTGTTTCGGACAGCGACACCCTGACGACGTCGACGACTTGGACGTTTTCGTTCGCACTTGCGGCTACCAACCGCTTTGCCGACTACCCAACGCTGGCTGTCGACAAGAACGGCGTGTACATCGGGATTAACTCTTTCCCGCCTAATTCGTTCGCGACCGATCTTTGGTGCTTCCGAAAGGCGGACGCCATTGCAGGCACCCTCGCAGGCACCACGTTCTTGAATCTCACGGACTCGTTTACGCCCTTCGTAGCCGACAACGATGATCCTAACGCAACCAATGCCTACTACTTGGCAGTGTCTAACTCGGCGTTCGGGCTGATGAAATTCGGGCGGATCGCTCCTTCCGGGGCTGGATTCGTTTTCTCCCAAGCCATCACGAACCTCACGACGGCTTCGACGAGTTTCCCTCTCGATCAACAGATTCCTGGTGGAGCGCACGACACGATCGATGATCGAATGTTCTCAGCGAAGGTGTTTTACGATCGGGTGACCAACACTCGGACGCTTTGGACCACCCAGAACATCGCCGTTAACTCTTTGGGAGTGGCAGCTACTTCCGGAACTCGGACAAACGCATCCCGTTGGTATCAGATTGGCGGTCTCAATGCCACCCCAAGCGTGCAGCAATTCGGAACGGTTTTTGGATCTGCAATCGGATTCACAATCCCGACCGTGGCAATGAACCTCCAAGGTCACGCGCTCATGGGATTCACCCGATCCGGAGCTAACATTTCGCCGGGAGTCGCAACTGCACACCGATTTGCAACCGATCCAAGCGGAACGATGACTGCTCCGACACTTCGGCAGGCCGGAACCGGCAACTTCGCGTTGTTCGGTACGCCATCGCGCTGGGGTGACTACAGCAACACCGTCGTGGACCCTCGCAACGGCATGTCCATTTGGACGTTCCAACAGTACGTTCGCGCGACTAACCAGTGGGCGGTTCGAGCAATTGAGTTGAAAGCTCCAGCTCCCACCCTCACGTCGGTTGCGCCCACAACGATTACCCAAGGTCAAAGCGCTTCCTACACGCTCACCGGAACGGGACTCTTCGATCCGGGCACGGGGTATCCAGATCGTCTGGCGGTATCGGTATCTGGAACCGGCGTCACTGTGTCTAACCTGACCTGGGTTAGCCCGACCTCGGTAACGTTGACCCTGACGGCTACGGCCGGTGCATCGACAGGCTCGCGAACCATCACTCTGACGAATCCGGACGGACAAACCGCCACCACGACGCTCACCGTCAACGCTCAAGCATCGGTTGCGGGAACGATCTCGTTTGAGGACTTCCCGCCTGCTACGAAGCCGCAAGTCACGGTGCAGATACGAAACAATACAACGGGTGCGTTGATCGAAACAACGGCGGTCACTCCAAACTCGACTGGGGCTTTCTCGTTCAACACGGCAGTTCCAGCGGGTACGTATCGAGTGTGGGTGAAGCCATCGCACCGGTTCCTTGGCAAAATCCTGAACAACGTCGTGTTCACCGGTTCCGGTGTTTCGGGGCTGAACTTCACGCTGAAGAACGGCGACGTGAACGGAGACAACTTTGTTTCCGCTTCCGATCAGTTGGCTCTTCGAGCGGCGTGGGGTGCAAACTCCTCTTCTGGGAACTGGAATCCCAATGCCGACCTAAACGGCGACGGTAACGTTGGCAACAGCGACTTCCTCATCATGAGGAAGAACTTTGGCGCCGCTGGCGATAACTAACCTCGCGAGCCATCGACCATATAGATGGGTCCAGACTGAACGTCTGGACCCTTTTTGTGTATCCGGGTCAGACGGTCGAAAGAAGCTCCCGACAAGTCTTGCTACCAGGGCGGAAAGCCCATCTTCGGAAAGCGGAAACGCCCTTACACCTTGAGAGCGTCTATACTCTTCAAGGGAACTCTGTAGCGCGATCGTGACCAACTTCTTACCGTTTCTCCTTCTCCTGCTGTGGAATGGGTCTGCACTGTCTGCAGATCGGGGATCGGTAACGACAACAGATCGGCTCGTTCGAATTGTCCACGCGGAACAGCGAGCGTTTCTTGCGGTATTCCACGACCGCGAGGAGCCGAGACGAACCGCTCCTTCAGCTGAGGTTTCAACGGCAGAGGACGAATTCACCGTTCCGGGCAGACACCTTCCGGCGCCCATCTCTATTGCGCTTCCCCTTCCGGTGATTGGGCACGAATTCGGTCGCGACGGACCTGCGGCTTAAAGCGCCGCGCATTCGCATTTCCGAGAGTCAGTCGCTTATGCGGCACCCTTTCTTTTGGCTTGCTCTCGTCTGCCCACAACACCACAACAAACATGCAATTTCTTAGAAAACTTTTCGACACCAGTAAGCGTGACGTTGAGAACGTCCAGCCGATTCTGAAGCAGATCAATGCGCTCGAGCCGACAATCACGGAACTCGACGATACTGCTCTCAAAGCGAAAGCGGCGGATCTGAGAGAGCGAGCCCTCAACGGCGAATCGCTCGATTCCCTTCTCGTTGAGACGTTCGCAGTTGTTCGCGAAGTTTCGAAGCGTACGCTCGGTATGCGACAGTTCGACGTTCAGCTGATTGGAGGCGCGGTGCTCCACCAGGGCCGAATCGCGGAGATGAAAACGGGTGAAGGTAAGACCCTCGTTGCGGTTGCGCCGATGGTTTTGAACGCACTTCCGAGCCGTGGAGCCCACCTCGTCACGGTCAACGACTACCTTGCCCGCCGGGACGCGGTTTGGATGGGTCCGATTTACCACTTCTTCGGCCTATCAGTTGGCATCATCCAGGGTCAGAGCCAAGAGTCGGATGAACTAGGCGGGTCATACATTTACGAGCCGGGCTGCAACGAGCTGGATGATCCTCGCTATTTGAATCTTCGTCCCTGCCACCGACGCGAAGCCTACGCCTGCGATATCACCTACGGTACCAACCACGAGTTCGGATTCGACTACCTTCGCGACAACATGGCGTTCTCCGAAGAGGACCTGGTGATGAGCGAACTGAACTTTGCCATCGTTGACGAAGTTGACTCGATTCTCATTGACGAAGCGCGAACGCCGCACATTATTTCTGGACCCTCGATGGAGGATGTTAGCGTTTACAAGGTCGTCGATGCGATTGTTCGACAGCTAGAACCAGAGACTCACTACACGGCGGACAAGAAGAACCACTCCGCAAACCTGACGGAAGAAGGCATGGACGAGGTCGAGCGGTTGCTCGGTATCGATAACATCGCCAGCGACCCCCGTTTGTTCCACCACGTGAACGCTTCGGTAAAGGCCTTTGCCCTGTTCGACAAGGACATCGACTATGTCGTTCGAGGCGGCGAGGTCGTTATCGTTGACGAGAACACGGGTCGAATGATGTTCGGACGCCGATACTCGGACGGTCTTCACCAGGCGCTCGAAGCGAAGGAAGGTGTCACCGTTCAACGCGAGAGCCAAACGGTTGCCACCATCACGTTCCAAAACCTTTTCCGACTCTATAACAAGCTGGCGGGTATGACGGGTACGGCGAAAACGGAAGAAGACGAGTTCCGAAAGATCTATGGTCTGGACGTTGTTACGGTTCCGACTCACCGTCCTACCAAGCGAACCGACCAGCCGGACATCATCTACAAGACTTTGGAAGCAAAGTTCAGGGGCATTGGCTGGGAGATTCTTCGCCTGTACTCCAAGCAACAACCTGTCTTGGTTGGTACTCGTTCCATCGAAATGTCGGAGCGTGTCTCGGCTCGATTGACCGCAGAGATGCTTCAGAAGCTAGTCATCGCCAAGCGTCTTTACGAAATGTGCGAACTCAAGAAGTCACTGAAAGGTGATGACAAAACCGATGCGATGAGGTTGTACAACAGCGACCTCGACCAGGTGACGATTGCTCAGTTCCAAACTCTTCTCGGTCGAATCGGACTCCCCACCGACGTCATGAATTCGGAGTGGGCGACCTGG
>CAZAVC010000087.1:0-7350 GCA_964488265.1 uncultured Fimbriimonas sp. | reverse complement strand
CTATACCGAGTCGGACGCTCGAGTCAGCGGCTTCGGCAGCCGAGCTTGGGTGACCATCTCATTGGTTTCCTTCTCGGGTCCCGGACAATTCTCGATCTGGCAAGACAACGGCACCGTTTGGATGGCGACCTCTAACGGAGTCGATGCTTCGGACAAGTTCATTTTCCCTTCAGGTAGCCACGTCCACCAAAACTGGGCTTTCACTGAATCGGGCGTGTACCAATTGGGTGTGAAGGCATCTGCCTACCTTCCGAACGGAGATCTCCTTTCATCAGAAGTTGCGACCTACACGGTCAACGTCGTGCCCGAGCCCGCCTCGATGGTGGCGCTTGGACTCGGCGCAGTCGCACTGATTCGCCGACGACGCAAGTAATCGCAAACTACTTTTTGGAGAGGAGAGTTCAACCGGGTGGCCTAGCCGCCCGGTTTTTTCACTTTTGGCACTCGGTTGGGACGGGGGTTCAACTTGAGAAGCTTATCGCGGAGTTCCGTATCCTCGAGAGAGCCCTCGATCCGAAGCAGTTGCTTTCGATCCGGCGATGCGACGATCATCGTTGGATACGCTTCGATCTTGAACTTCCTGACAAGGGAGACCATTTTTTCGTTTTCAGCATCAATTTTGAGATGGATCAGTTTGTTCCACTCGGGGTATCGGCCCATGCGCGGAAAGACGCTACGATCCATTGTTTTGCACGGGCCGCACCAAGTTGTGTAGAAATCGATGAACACCCGCTTGCCTTGCTTCTTCGCCTTAGCAAAGGCGACTGCAGGGTCTTTTTCCCAAATGGTTTTATCGACCGGATCCCTTCCTCGCTGCCCTTGACTAAAAGCCAGTCCAGTCAAGGCGAGAGAGACCACCGCAAGAGCAGCGATTCTAGGGAATGGAAGGTTCGTTTTCATCGTCTTAAGGGAAGGACGTACGGGCTGGACCTCCCGGTACACTTCCATTTCCGATTATGAGCTCGCGCACTTTAAAACTTTACGATTCGCTCAACAGAACGGTTAAGCCGCTGGTGACCCTTGAGCCCGGAGTTTTGAAGTTCTACACCTGTGGACCCACGGTTTATTCCTACGCTCACATCGGCAATTTCCGGTCGTTTCTGACCGCTGATCTCATTGTTCGGACGGCGAAAGCGATCGGTCTGGACGTCATTTGGGTGACCAACATCACCGACGTCGGACACCTGACCGAAGACGATGTTGCGGACGCTCAGGGCGAGGACAAGATGGCCAAGGCCCTTCGCAGTAAAGAAGGCGAGCACTTCAACAACGTCTGGGAGCTTGCCGAGTTTTACGAGGATGCGTACAAGGAAGATTGGCAAAAGCTCAACTTATCCGAGCCCAGCATTCGCCCGAAGGCGACTCAGCACGTGCGAGAGCAAATCCTTGCCGCCCAAACTCTGATCGATAAGGGTTTTGCCTATGAAACTCCCACCGGTGTCTATTTCAAGGTGGAAGCCTTCCCCGACTACGGCAAGCTGAGCGGAAACACTCAAGAGAAGCTGAGACGGGGTGTTCGCGAGGTCGTTCAAGACGATAACAAACAAGACCAATCCGACTTTGCGGTTTGGAAGAAGGACGACAAGCACCTGATGCAGTGGTTCTCGCCGTACGGCTGGGGATTCCCGGGGTGGCACATCGAATGCTCGGTGATGGCGCGCGCTTATCTGGGCGATACGATCGATCTTCACTCCGGCGGCGAGGACAATATGTTCCCTCACCACGAATGCGAGATCGCCCAAAGCGAAGCACTCACCGGAAAGACATTCTGCAACCACTGGGTCCACACCCGATTTCTTCAAGTTAACGGCGAGAAGATGGCCAAATCCGCAGGCAACTTCTACACCGTTCGGATGCTGTTGGAGAGGGGCCTCTCGCCCCTTGCCATTCGCTATGCCCTGATCGCGGGTCAGTACGGCAAGCCGTATAACTTCACCGACCAAACGCTGAGCGATGCCGAACTGAACGTGGACCGCTATAAGCGCGCCACCATCGCCGCTAACGAGGCCCTTGAGCGGGGTGCGACGGGGGAGGATTCGGCGTTTGCCTCCGAGCTCAATTTGCTTTATCAAGAGGCACTCGACGCCATGTGCGAAGATCTCAACACTCCGGTCGCTCTTGCGAAGGGCTTGGCGGGTGCTCGGGCGATTACTCGACAGGGCGATTCCATGTCTAAGATCGACGGTGAGAACGCGCTTGCTTTCTTGGAAAAGCTCAACGGCTTGCTCGGAATTGTCCATAGTGACTACGAGGATGAAAGCGAGGCCAAGGTCGAAGAGCCGACCGTCTCTGCTGATGAGGCGGCTGAAATTGAAGGGTTCATCGAGAAGCGTAAGGAGGCTAAGAAGTCGAAGGACTTCGCCACCGCCGATGCAATTCGAAAGGAATTGAGCGAGCGTGGAATCACTCTGGTCGACAATCCGGACGGAACGGTCAGTTGGTCTCGCGCTTAAGCGCTTGAGGCAAGGCTAAATCGATTCATCATCGAGATTTCTCCCCCTGATGGGGAGCGGAATCCGGAAAAAACGTCGGCTAAGTCTGCCGAATGCCCTTCGTCGCGGACATACTTTCGGATGTCATGGCTGTTTCCAAACGGGTATTCGGCACGCTTAGTGAGTCTTCTCCTTCTCAGATCAAGGAGGTCCACGCATTCACGCTTAGCGGTGAGATTGCACCTGGGAAACCGATCGAAGTCGAGATTCTGACTCTTGGTGGAGTGATCTCGCGAATCTCTGTTCCCGATCGCGACGGCAAGATCGAAAACGTCACTCTTGGCTTTGACAACCTCCATTCTTACGAAACGGAGTCGCCGTTCTTTGGCTGCATTGTTGGCCGCTTTGGAAACCGAATCGCCAACGGTCGTTTTGAGATCGAAGGTGAAGTGTTTCAACTTCCGACCAACGAGCATCCTGCGGGTGGCAACGCCGGAACGCTTCATGGAGGACCGGTTGGGTTCGACAAGCACGTTTGGAACGCGAAAGTCGAAGAAGAGACGTTGGTTCTCTATCACACGTCGCCCGACGGCGATCAGGGTTTCCCAGGCGAGCTTGCGGTCGTCGTTCGGTATCGCCTAGAAGGTGGGGCATTGGTGATCGAGTACGAAGCGGAAACCACAGCAACAACCCACGTGAACCTCACCAATCATGCGTATTTCAACCTGGATGGTGAGGCGGCGGGCGATATTCTTGGGCACACACTCACGTTGAACGCGGGACACTACACTCCCGTCAACAACAGCCTCATTCCCACAGGTGAGATCCGGTCTGTTTCCGGCACACCCTTTGATTTCACCGCCGGGCACGTGATCGGTGATCGGATTGAGAACGACGACGACCAGCTAAAAATCGCGGGTGGGTACGACCACAATTTTGTGCTCGATCGGGCATCGGAGGGGTTGATGCTCGCCGCGAGAGTTGATTCCAAATCGGGTCGCAGCTTAGAGGTTTGGACCAGCGAGCCGGGGATCCAGTTTTACTCTGGCAACTTTCTGGACGGCACGCGCGTGGGGCCGAGTGGAACGGCGTACCAAAAGAGAGCGGGATTCTGTTTGGAAACTCAAAAGTTCCCCGATGCACCGAACCAGCCAGACTTCCCTTCCACGCTTTTGCACTCGGGTGGAGACAGGCTGAAGAGTCGCACCGAATACCGATTTTTAGTTTAAGAGAACTCGGCGTTTTGCAATGTGATTGATAAAATGCCGTACCATTAAGAGACGGTTTGAGCAATCAACTCCCCGACTCCTCGAAGAGGCTGGACGACATTCCGAAGCTATCCAGCCTCTTCACTGCCGGTCCCGACATCGATGACGATGGTCGGGAACCCCGAGAAACGACCCACTATCGGTCGATCTTTTTGTCGGATGTCCACCTAGGTGCGGTTGGGAGCAAACCCGCCGCGGTTCAGGACTTTCTCTATTCCGTGGATTGCGACCATCTCTTTCTGGTGGGAGACATCATCGACGGCTGGGTGACTCGCGAGCGGAAGTGGAAGCAAGAGCACACCAACGTTATTCGCACCATCCTCGGCAAAGCCAAGCACGGTACGGAGATTCGTTACACGCCGGGAAATCACGACGCTTTTATGCGCCGCATGAACGGGTTTGAATTCGGGTTCATTGAGTTTGCCCACTCCTTCAGTCATCGCACTTCGGATGGGAAGGATTTGCTGATTGTGCATGGCGACCTATTTGATCGCAGCTGCACCAAATACACAAAGATTGCTTGGATGGGTGCCTGGCTCTACGAATACGCGCAAGCCTTTAATAATCGCGTGAACAAGAAGCGTAAGCGAAAGGTTGATTTTGCGTCGAAGCTCAAGCGGTTCACAAAAAGTCTCTTCGCCCCGCGAGACCATTTTGATGAGATGCTCATTGAGCATGCTCGCGAGGAAGGGTACGACGGGATCGTATGTGGTCATGTCCACCGACCAGAAATTCGCGTTCTTGAAGATGGATTTGTCTATGTGAACTGCGGCGACTGGGTGGAGCACAAGACCGCCGTTGTAGAATATGAAGACGGCACGCTGGAGTTGATCGACTGGGACAAAAAGAACCCGACGGTCGAACCTTTGGAAGGTCGATCGAGACGGAAGCGCGCTAAGGAAAGGGCGCGTGAAATTCGGCGAAGAAACGCCGCAACGGGCGCCCCGCGCTAACACGTATCAACGATCAGCCCCGCGAGCACGTCTTATCTTGAAACCTGTGAATCCTGACCACACTCTGCCCAGACAGAATCTGCAAACCACATTGCTCCGTCTCATCGGTGCGAGTGCGGTGCACGAGGCCATGAGGCGTTTTTGGGGCGACCGTCCATTCGTTTTTCATTCGCCGAGCGGCTTTACCGCTCAAGAACTCGACGACGTCACGCGCGGCGCGCGCTATTACGGCTACAGCAACCTCATTCGCCTGCTGATGAACCTAGGACCGTTTTGGCTTCTCACCATGAACGGCTTTTGGTTCGAGGCGGCTCCGATGATTCTGCTATTGGCAGTTCACTTGGTGTTCGTTCTCAACGAGTTTTACAAACTATCGATCCTGCCGATGGTTCCTGCCGACCCGGATGGTCTGCCCGTCGAGCGAGAAAAGGCGGTCTTCACTCCCCCAAGCGGTGTTCACAAGCTCTTGTGGTTTGAAAATGTGGAGTTTTATCGCGCACTTGGATTCGAGCGGTTCCGCAAATTTGTTGTGGATTACGTGGATAAGCTCCGTGAAGAGAAGACTCAGTTCATGGAGTCCAACTACGAGGGTCGAGTCCGCTTCGAGCAAGACACCCGAACGGCGGAGAAAATTCACCTCGTCGCGGGACTTCTGAACGTGCCGGGCTTTGTTCGAATGCTGATGATGGGGGCGTATCCCTTGAGCTTCATGATCGGCATCTTGCTTTGGCTGGACTTCACCCTAGTCCTTCTTCAGCGATACCACCGCACCCGTGTGATACGAGTTCTTGATCGTAGAGGACACGCCGCCTAGGCTGCTCCGGTACGATGGAGAGCGTCTTTTAACGTTTCCTTTACAGGCCATGCGTAAGCGATTCCTTGTTCTTTCCGCCTCCACCGGCAACGGGCACCATAGCGCCGGAAACGCGCTGGTTTCTGAGTTGCTCAGCCGAGGTCATGAAGCTGAAATGGTGGACTGTATGGACCATGTTCCGGTCGCTTTTCGACACTGGTTCAAGGGCGGCTACGAGATGCTCGTTCGGCGCAATCCGCGAATGTGGGGGCACCTGTACAAAACCTCCGACAAGCCCTACTTGAACTACTGGGTGCAGACCTGGTTGGATCGAACCTGGACCTATCCTATCGATGAGGTCATTCGACTTTATAAGCCAGACTGGGTGGTCTGCACGCACAGCGTGGCTCAACCTCGGCTCCCCTCTATTCGCAAGGAACTTGGATGCAAAGTGGCAGTGGTTGTCACCGACCTGCGTCCACACCGAATGTGGCTGCGGGGCAAACCGGATTACTTTTTTGTTCCGACCCCGTTCACAGAGAAAATTCTCTACGAGCGCCTACCTTACACGAAGGGTCACACCGACGTCGTCGGGATTCCGATCCACCCGGCATTCACCGGGACCGTCGAGTACGATCGCTCGCCGAACACGTTGCTCCTTTCTTCGGGAGGAATCGGCGCGGGGCCCTTTGAAGACGTCATCGAAAGGCTTTCACACCACGATGTCAATATCCAGGTGGTTGCGGGTCGAAGCAAGGCGGCGAAGGATCGGCTGACCACGCTGTTCGGCTCCAGCCCAAACGTGGAGATCTTTGGTCACGTTGCGCCAGACAAGATGGCAGACATGATGCGTAGAACGACGCTTTTGATCGGGAAAAGCGGTGGGCTCACCACCTTCGAGGCGCTGGCAACGGGAACGCCATTCCTGATTTACAAGCCGTTCTTGATCCCAGGTCAAGAAGAAGACAACGCTCGCTGGTTAGACGATATCGGGGCGGGCAAGCTCGTGGTTGATCCGGAAGCTCTGGAGCACACGGTAGACGATTTGCTTGCAAACTCGGCAAGCCGGGCAAGGATGACCGCAGCGGGGATTGAAAATGCCTACCCAGACGCCGCTCAGATGATTTCCGATCGACTGGAAGAGCTAAGCCGCAGTAGCCGGACGAGCAAGGCTACAATGGCGTGACGCCAGTTTGTGCGAATACTTGTCGAAGAATTCGCCCATGATCCGGACGAAGGTTCCTTGGACAAGGATAACGTCGACGATCCAAAGGATCACGCCTGCTGGGAGCACGTTCACCAGATTCGGCACCATTTTGTAGCCGAAGGCGATGATGGCGGCATTGATTGGGGCAACGATCACCAAGAACATCAGACCAAATTTGATGCCCTTAAAGTGGACGGGCAAAAGGTCTCTCTGCATCTCTAGCAAGCATTCCAATCGATTCTTGTGCTCTGCCAGATAGAGCCTTCGGTTGTCAAACCACCACAGAACTTGGTAGGCAAGAGTGGTGATGAGGATCGTATAGAGAACGGTTCCTCCGGCTCCCCACCAAGGATTCTGCGTCCAAACCTGGGTCCAGTGCCCCAAGACCAGCGCGAGCACGCTGAACGGACCAGACAGGAAAAACGATGAGTAAAGCTTGGCTCGGAACATTTCCGCCACCTGCTCAAGATTTTCGGTGGGCCACCACGTTTTGCGCTCCATGAAGGCTCGCTTCATGAGAACGAAGTCTTCTTTGACTTTGCTCACGTGATATCGCGGGCTTAGGTAGCGCAGAACATTCGACATGACCTGAAGATCGTTACGGTCTGTTTACTGTGGCGGCTTCGCCTCAGACCATAAACAGGCACATTCGGCGGAATTCCGCGAATGCTCCCCCGTGGCGCCAGAAGACAGCGGG
>CAZAVC010000086.1:0-7448 GCA_964488265.1 uncultured Fimbriimonas sp. | reverse complement strand
CGATTTCGTTTGTATGTTGAGGATGAGCGCGCATGACCGAAGAACAGAAAAATTTGGACCTTGACCTTAAGCCGTTTTCAAAACGGATAAGGACCGTCTATGCCTGGCAAGGTCTGGGTTGGGGACTGTGCGCGGGCGGGGTGGTTGCATCGCTAGGCGTAGTTCTCGATCGTCTTCGCGTGATAGAAATGGAGCCCGTAACGTTGGCTCTCACGCTTGGTTCCGGTGCCATTCTTGGAGCGGTGATCGGCGCGGCGCGGCGGATCTCTTCAGAAGGACTGGCGCGCAGTATCGATAGGCGCGCAGGTCTAGAGGATCGGTTGGTCACGGCACAGTTTTCTTCATCCGAATCAGCTTCTGGAGAGTTTGAGGAGGCGGTTCGAACCGATGCCGGGACTCGCGCCAAGGCACTCGACCCAAGGCGTCTCTATCCAGCCAAGTTTGGAAGAGCCCACTCCTCTGGACTGGTCACGGCCGTTGCGGCATCTGCCCTGTTCCTTGCCGGGAACGCGGGACTCTTGATGACCCCAGGGGAGCGAGCTGCTCGAGAGACGATGTCCGAGAAGGCAAAGACTTTGGAAAGACTCCGAAAGGAGAATCTCGACGAGCCGGAAGAGAATCAAGACGATCCTGAATTGAAGGCGCTGAGCAAGGAGCTTCAGAAGCTTCAAAAGGATCTTGAGAAGTCTCGACTGAGCAAAGAAGAGATGCTGCAAAAGGCAAACGAGATTCTCAAGAAAGCAAACGAGCTCAAGAGCTTGCAGACAGAGAATCTGGAGAAAGAACTTGCTCAAGCGGAATCGGCTCTAGAGCAGTGGGAAAAGCAGGAGCTTGATAAGCAGCTTGGCAAAGAATCCCTTTCTCAAGAGCAGTTGCAGAACGCCTCCCTCTCTGCGGCAGAACGCCAGGCCATGAAAGACCAATTGGAGTCGGAGCTCAAGGCGGCGGAGCAGAAGGCAACTGCGCTTAACAGCGCTCTTTCTGAACTCAACAAGAAACTTCAAAATCGCAACCTCACGGACGAGCAACGGAAGGCTCTGGAGAAGCAAAAAGAGGCCCTTTCCAAAGACCTTGCGGAGCAGTTGAAGAAGGCTGAGATCGCGAAACAAGGGCTCAAAGGATTGGAGCTCACCGATGAGCAAAGAGCAATTTTAGACAAGCTTCGCAACGATCCCATGATGAAGGAGATCCGAGAACTTGCCTCGAAACTTCAGCGGGAGGCAAGCCAGGCCAAGAAAGGAAATCGACCGGAGCTCACCCAAGAACAGTTGGATGAGTTGAAAAAGAAGCTCGAAGAGTTTCTTGAAAAGATGAAGGATGAAGATGCCCGCAAGGAGTACCTGAAGAAGCTCTTGGAGGCGATCAAGAACGCCAAAAAGCTCGGAAATTGCAACGGAGTTTGCATGCTTCCTGGCCTAGGATTGCTTCCGGGATCTCCTGCCCCTGGACCGGATAACGATACGATGTTGCTGGATACAGGTCGGGTGAACAAGCTCGACAAGCCTGTTGAAACCAAGGGCAAGGGTCAGGCGGAATTTGTCTCTACCGAGCGGGACGACGCCCGAATGGGACAAGAGACGTACATCGAAATCAAAGCGCCAACCACAGTCGGCACGATGAGTTCGGTTCCATACCGAAAGGTTCTGCCCAAGTACAAGGAAAAGGCCGAATCGGCCGTGCGTAAGTCTCAGATTCCTAAGGAGCACCAAGCCCGCGTGAA
Organism: uncultured Fimbriimonas sp.; assembly: GCA_964488265.1. GTDB lineage: Bacteria > Armatimonadota > Fimbriimonadia > Fimbriimonadales > Fimbriimonadaceae > Fimbriimonas. The sequence continues at coordinate 5,728 of CAZAVC010000086.1, read as the reverse complement.
GAAGTATTTCGACTCGCTGGGCAAGTGATCGCCTTTCTCCTCTACCAACCGCCTCCTGACCCACTATCGCTATGTCCGCCGAACACGCCACCTGGTTTCGTCAAACGTTTGAGTCCATCCGCTCCGAAGTCCGGAAGGTGATTGTTGGACAGGAAGAGGTTGTGGACCTCACCCTGATGGGACTTGCCTGCAACGGGCACGTCCTTCTAGAAGGCATGCCCGGACTTGGGAAGACCTTGCTTGTCCGGTCGCTCGCGGAGGCTCTTTCGCTCGATTTCAGTCGGATTCAGTTCACGCCAGACATGATGCCTGCCGACGTGACGGGCACCAACGTTCTGACCGAGCATCGCACTTTTGAGTTTCGGAGGGGTCCGATCTTTGCCAATATCGTTTTGGCAGACGAGATCAACCGGGCAACACCGAAGACGCAATCTGCACTGCTCGAGGCAATGCAAGAGCGATCCGTTACTGTCGGCGGAAAGAAGCACACATTGGTCGAGCCTTTCTTGGTGATGGCGACTCAGAACCCAGTGGAGCAGGAAGGCACTTATCCCCTTCCCGAAGCTCAGTTGGACCGATTCTTCGTGAAGGTCCTGGTTCCCTACCCGACCAAAAAAGACCTTGCCGAAGTCATCGCGCGAACCACGGGAACCCAGACCGAATCTGTGAAAGCGGTTGCATCGCAAGCAGACGTGATTCGGATGAGGGATATTGCCAAGGAAGTCGTTCTGGCTCCGAATGTGTTGGAGTTTGGGCTTTCTATGGTGGTTGGAACTCACCCCGACTCCCCGGAAGCCTCTCCGCTGGTGAAGCGCTACATTCGATACGGAGCCTCGCCCCGGGGTGCGCAGTCGATGGTGATGGCGGCGAAGGTACGTGCGCTCCTTTCGGAGCGGTTCAATGTTTCCCGCGAAGACCTCATCGAGGTCGCCAAACCCGTCCTTCGGCACCGAATTCTGCTCAACTTTGAAGCAGAAGCAGATGCGATTACGGCAGATCGAATTTTGGATGATCTGATTCAACACGTGAAAGCGGGCGATCGAGACCCGGTTCGCGTTTAACGTCTCGCAAGCGATTCAAGGGGTCTGTTTATGCTCACTTCGCTGCTGGATTCGCGGTCTTTGCGACTGATCGAGGGGTTTCGTTTTCGCACCTCTCGAATGTATCGCGGAGCGCAGCGTGGCGAGCGACTGAGCAAGAAGAAGGGCATCTCGATTGAGTTCGCCGACTACCGGAACTACTCCGACGGAGACGACCTACGCCATCTGGATTGGAACGTTTTCGCCCGGCTAGATACCCCCGTCATTCGCACCTATCAGGATGAAGAGGACCTGCACGTCTACCTCCTCGTCGATCTCTCCCCGAGCATGGATTTCGGCGATCCAACAAAGCTAAGAGTCGCAGGCTCGATGGGCCTGGCGATGGGTCTCATCGGTCTGGCAGGCGGCGATGCGGTTCATCTTCTCCCCATCGGACCCAAGCAGGCTCCCTTGCCCGTTATGCGAGGTCGAGCGGCAACCGTTCGTCTGAGTCACGCCCTTGATCGCGTGATTGAAGGAGGGGCGGTTGGGGGATCCTCCCCGAGCGAGGCAATTCGTCGGCTAGTGCACTCTTCAGCAAGGCCGGGGCTCGCGATCGTTATCAGTGACGGACTCGATCCGGAACTGCCGAATGCGTTAAACCTGCTCGGCTCACGAGGATTTGAGCCCGCGATGGTCCAAGTTTTGACCTCTGGCGAGCTGAACCCGGACCTGGAAGGCGACCTGCGGCTTTTAGATGCTGAAGCAGGGACAGCAGTGGAGATCACCGCAAACCGGGGCACCCTCGACGCTTACAAACAGGCGCTGGAAGACCACAATCGCTCGCTGGAATCGGCGTTGATTCGGTTGAGGGGTCGGTACGGGCTGTTTCTGGCCGAGGAGAATCCGGGAGAGTTTCTCGCCCGTGAATTGGCGAAAGGGGGCTGGTTCCAGTGAGTCTGCAGAACCCGGCGGGGCTTCTGTGGGCGATCCCAGTGTTGGGAGCGATCTTGGTGCTGTACCTCCTCCGAATGAGACGGCGCGATGTTCGGATTCCAGCATCGTTTCTGTGGCAAGCCCAGCCGGAAGAGATTCGTGCGAACTCACTATTTCAACGCCTTCGACCAAACCCCTTGATGTTCGTTCAGATGCTGGCGGCGATGGTCTTAGTGCTGCTACTCGCCCGACCGCAGTGTGCTCAGGAGGGACTGATCGGAGAGACCACCGTGATCGTGCTCGACGTATCGGCGAGCATGAACACGCGGGAATCGGGGTCGACTCGGTTTGAGGAAGGGCTAAGAGTCGCGGCGGAGGCCATTGCCGCCGCCAAAGCCGGGGATCGCATTGCCATCATCGAAGCCGGGACCATTCCGCGCGTAGTCTCTCCGCTCACCAACGACCCGTCGCGAGCCAAGCTGGCACTTGAATCGGTGAAGCCAAGCGATGGCGAATCGGACGTGGGTGAGGCCCTTCGCCTGGCCTCTGCCCTGGCGACCTCCCTTGGGAAGGGATCAAATGATGCCGGGGCTCGCATTCTCTTGCTCTCCGACGGATGCTTCCCGGACGTTGAGAACTTTTCTGCAGGGAATTCCAAAGTCGTTTTCCGCGCCATCGGCAAGCGCGCCGACAATCTCGCGATTACGGCGTTTCAGGCGGGAAAAACCACCCGTGGCAACGAGGCTTACTTAAGCCTGCGAAATTATGGCGACTCGGCGATTCCCGCAACTGTGAACGTCTATGCGGATGGCGAACTCGTCGATTCTCAGAAGACGAGCATAGCGGGCGGCAAGACGGTTGGATTCACTCCTAGGCTCCCCACGAACGCGAAGCTTCTGACGGCGTAGGTCAAGGCGGAAGACGCCCTTGCGGCAGACAATTTTGGAGCGACCTCCGGAGACCCGAACGCGGCGCTTAACGTGCTGCTCGTCTCGAACGGAAACCCATTCCTAGAACGAGCGCTTCTGTTGGACCCGCGCGTGATCTTGGATCGCACCTCCACGCTCCCGTCGGAGGCGAAAAATCCCGAGTCGAAGTACGACGTGGTGATCTTCGACGATATCGCCGCCGAGTCGGTCAGTGCTCGGGGAGTCCTGGTTTTTGGTTCCCAAGGGGTTCTTCGATCAGGGCGGATATTGGGCACCGAACCGCGGCCCGTCTATCGGTCGGCTCGGGAGCATCCGGTGGTTCGAGGGGTCGACTTTGCGGGCGTGGCCATCGAGTCGGTTGGAAAAGTCACTCCGGGCGCAGGTGCAAAGGAGCTCGTCGAAAGCAGTGCCGGACCTCTCGTTCTGGTCAAAGATGGCACTCAGCGAGAAGTCTGCTTGCCCTTCGCCCTGCTCAAAAGCGACTTTCCGCTGCAAGTAGGCTTCCCAATTCTGATTGCCAACGCCCTCGATTTTCTGGCGGGCGAAGCGGGCAAGGACAGTCTCTTCGTAAGGCCAAATGTTCCCTTTGGATTCCCGACCGATGAAGCCGTGACCTTCTCTGGAGAGTCCAAAGGGCTAGGGTTTGGACTCCCAAAGGAATGGACCGGACCCGTGCCCGGCGCGAAGGTAATCACTCCCGTTAACAGTTCGGTGACCCTGCGCGATCACCGCCGAATCGGTGGGTACTCGCTCGCGATCGGGGGAAGCAAGAAGCAGGTTTTGGTCACTCTAAACTCAGAGGTCGAGTCGAATATCCGACCAAGGTCGAATGTAAATCTGGGGAGCGGGCAGGTCGCAGCAACGGCGAGCCCGCTTCGAATGTCTGACGCACATCGCCCTATTTTGTTAGCCCTGCTCCTGTTACTCGCGGTGGAGTGGTGGATGTTTGCGAGGAAGAGCTAACCGATGCGATTCACCCAGCCTTGGATGCTCCTTCTATTGCTACCCGTGTTCGGAGCGCTCGCGTATTCATGGCGCCACCTCCACGGCATGACGGTGGCGAGAAAGCGGTTGGCGATTGGAGCGCGAGCCTTCGTCGGCTTGTTTTTGGTTCTCTCACTAGCGGGGACCGAGATTCGTAAACCGAACGTCGGTCTTTGCACGGTGTTCGTTTTGGATCGCTCGGACTCTATCAAAGAGTCGGACCGGAAACGACAGGAAGAGTTTGTTCGAAACGCCCTCAAGGCGATGAGCTTGGAAGACGAGGCGGCGGTCGTCACCTTCGGTGGCTCGGCGGCTATCGAAACGCTTCCGGGTGGAGGAAAAGAGTTTCCTCGATTGTTGGCAAAGATAGAAGGGTCCGCTTCCAATTTGGCGGGCGCGTTGCGACTCGCTTCAGCAACGTTCCCACCCGGCAAGGGCAAGCGTATCGTTCTGCTTTCCGATGGGAACGAGACTTCGGGGGATGCGCTCGGGGCAGCCGAGGCGGCAGGCGTAGACGGTGTGCAAATCGATACGGTTTCTCTTGGAGAGAAATCGGGGCAGGGCGAAGCGCTTGTAGCGGGGATCGAGGCCCCCGATTCTGCTCGCGAAGGTCAGCCTATCGACGTTCGGGTTTTGGTCGACTCCAACTCCACGATGGCAGGGATCCTTCAGCTAGAGAGGGACGGGGTTGTCGTCCAGCGAAGAGCGGTCAACCTCAGAGAAGGGTCGAACGCGTTTGTTTTCTCCGATAAGTTATCGCGCGCCGGATTTGCCCGTTACCGAGCCTCTTTGGAAGCGGGGAACGATACCGATGTTCGCAATAACCTTGGGTCAACCTTTGTGCGCGTTGATGGCAAGCCGCGTGTCTTGTTGATTCAGGAGGACCCTACCGAACTCACGCTCGCAAAAGCCCTTCAGGCGAAGTCGATCTCCCCGGACGTGGTGGGACCCACCGGAATTCCCACCCGCGCCGAATCGCTGCAGTCTTACGAGGCGGTGGTTCTGAACGACGTTAACGCAATGAACTTCACGCCCCAGCAGATGCGTCTTCTGGTCTCTGCGGCAAAGGATGCGGGAATTGGATTGGCGATGGTGGGGGGTGAAAACTCGTTCTTGCCAGGCGGATGGTACGGATCGCCGGTTGCCGATGCGCTTCCGGTTGATCTCAATATTAGGCAGCGCAAGTCCATGGCGGCGGTTTCGGTGTGTATCATCGCCGACGCGTCGGGTTCGATGGGAGCGGTCGAGGACGGGGTCACCAAGATTCGCATGGCCGCCAAAGCCGCCGAAGAGACCATTAAGATGCTCGCCCCCATGGACCGGGTCGGCGTGGCGGGTTCATCGGACGGGATTGAGTTTGTCGCTCCCATGCAGTCGCTCGACAACAAGAGCGCGGTGATCGCGGCGGCTCGCAAGTTAGACGTGACTGGAGGCGGCATCTACATTCGCCCAACCATCAAGCGAGCCGAAGAAGTTTTGGACGCGGAGCCGAGCAAGGTTCGCCACTTTATTCTCCTTGCCGACGGTGGCGACTCTACTGACTGGGATACCGCATACGACACCGCTGCCCGAATGCGAGGCAACAAAATCACCACGTCGGTTGTTTCCATCGGGCGTGGCAAGGATACGGAAGATTTAAAGCGCTTGGCAGCTATCGGCGGAGGTCGGTTCTACTTGGCGGAACGCGTTTCCAAACTTCCCGCGATCTTCACGCAAGACACCTCGATGATGGCAAGGAGCGCCATTGAGGACGGGGCGTTTCTGCCCAAGATCACGATGGACGACGAGATCATCTCCGGAAACGTTGCTTCCGGCTCTCCTCCTCTCTTGGCGTATTGTTTGGTCGAAGCAAGACCGCCC
>CAZAVC010000085.1:0-7465 GCA_964488265.1 uncultured Fimbriimonas sp. | reverse complement strand
GCCGGGTTGTAGATCAAAATGCGATCATCTCGGTTGTCACGGACCCATTCGCCTACGGCTAAGTTCACGATCGGGTCAATTTCGTTCTGAACGAGGATGACGGAGGGATTGAACTGATCGAGACTTCTTATCGCTTGATCGGGAGTGAGCTTTAGGTTGGACCCCAGGGTGACAACGATCTGGTTCTGCCCAGATTCGTCGATGCAGATAATCGCCGCGCCCGTCGACGCTTCATCTGTTCTGACTGTCGCAGAGACATCGACACCCGACGCTACAAGCCCGGCAAGCAACGTCTCGGCAGCGGCGTCGCTCTCAAAACAGCCACAGAAGGCAACATCGCCTCCGAGCTTTCCAATCATGGAAGCCTGGTTGGCGCCTTTGCCACCGCAGAAGGCAGAAAAGGACTTCCCGACTCTGGACTCTCCCGGTTTCGGAAATCGGTCGACATAGGCGACATAGTCCATCACCGCGCTTCCGATCACAAGAATCCTGCTTCCCGTCATTCGCCAAGGATACTAAATGAGAGTAACCGTCGTCTTATCTGCATGACTTCTGCGCTGGTAATCGCGACGATTCTGGTCAACTCGACTTCGTCATCGTTGCCGAGGCAAGAGCAAACCGTTCTGCCAAGCGGAGAAGTTTTCACCATTACCGAGAAACTTGGTGCCGCTCCGTTGGTGCCTGCGCTCGGGAAGAAACTCCTGAACGAATGTGAAATTCGCCTTGTTGGTCGTGGGGGGACCGTGATTCTGGACACCAAAAGTCGCGGCCTCAGCTTTTGGGTTGAAAGTATCGACCTGCCAACATCCCTGATCGATCTCTCTCTAGCGGGTTTGGGCTCAGGAGGATCGCGAGTGATGAGTCAGCCGGATACAGGCTTATTCTTGTGGATCACCGTGCTGCAACAACGATCTACCTAGGCAAACGCGTGCATCTTCAGTGCGCTTCGGTATCCTTTCGCAAGCATGTTAAAGGAGTTGAAGGAACTATGGGGTTTCCGCGAACTCCTCTACGTGATGGTCCAGCGCGAACTGCGGATCCGTTACAAGAACTCGATCCTAGGGATTTTTTGGTCGTTTCTCAATCCAGTGGTTCAAGTTGGCGTGATGACGCTCGTCTTCGGGCGAATCCTCAATATTGGCGTTCCGAGCTATAGCGCGTACATCCTAGCGTCGTACTTGCCGTTCATGTTCATCCAGTTCTGCGTGCTGGATTCTGCGCAATCGGTTCTGGCGTCTCTGCCGCTGATTAAGAAGATCTACTTCCCGCGGGAAATTTTGCCGCTCGCAACCGTCATCTCCAACTTCATTCACCTGCTGATTGGTTTTGGCGTGTTCTTCATGTTCCTCTTGATCACCTTCCTGCGTCACCCTCAGGTAAACCCCTTTCAGATTGGAACGCTCATGCTCCCGGCGCTGCTGCTGGTCAGTCTGATGATGGCGATTGGGCTCGGCTTTTTTGTTAGCGCGCTCAACACGTTCTATGAGGATGTGAAGTACGTCGCCGGTATCGCGATGTATCTCTTGTTCTTCCTTTCGCCCGTGATGTACTTCACCGAACAGGTGGCGGCGACGGGCGCAAACGTCGAAAGTGGGAATTGGCTGTTTCGGATTTATCACCTCAATCCGCTTGCCGTCCTTTGCACCGCCTATCGCAAAGCCCTGTTGGCCCCAGTGGATGTTCCGATTCGGGGCGCAGAGGTGTCTCTCCCGGTCGACCTGAATCCGCTCTACTACGTGTGGCTTGTCGTCTTCTCGTTTGGGACCATGATCTTCGGATATTGGTTCTTCAACCGGGTGAAGTGGAAGTTTGTGGAGCGACCATGAACAAGACGATGATCGAAATGAAGGGCGTCCGAAAGACGTTCTTGCTCAGCAAGTCCGGCATCGCGTCGATCAAGACTCTCTTGCTCTGGTGGAAGCGCCGCGAACTTGCCAAACTCGACGTCCTGAAAGGGGTCGATCTTTCTGTTGGTCAGGGCGAGTGCGTTGCCGTTATTGGAAAGAACGGTGCAGGTAAGAGCACGCTTCTTTCATTGCTCGCACGCATTTACAAACCTTCGGCCGGGGAAGTATCGATTCATGGACGTGTGGCACCCCTGCTTGAACTTGGTGCGGGCTTCCATCCTGACCTGAGCGGACTGGAAAACATTTATTTTAACGGCGTTATTCTTGGGCTGACACGAGAACAGATTCAGGCCCGATTGCCGCAAATAGTGGAGTTTTCTGAACTCGGAGACCACATTGGGGCTCCCGTGAGAACGTATTCAAGCGGAATGCAGGCTCGTTTGGGGTTCAGCGTCGCCGTTCACGTGGACGCGGAAATCCTGATTGTCGACGAGGTGCTTGCCGTAGGCGACTACAACTTCGAGCGCAAGTGCTTTGCGAAGATTGACGAGTTTAGGAAGAGCGGCGGCACCATTTTGTTGGTATCGCACCAACTGGAATTGGTGAAGAAGATCGCCGATCGGGTTGTTTGGCTGAAGAACGGGATCGTCGTTCAGGATGGATCGGCGGACGAAGTGGTTGCCGCTTATCTTGCCGAAGACCCTGCTAACAACTAGCGGGCCCGTCGACCACGTGGGTCGATCTGTTCTGGCTTTGCAGATCGCACCTTTGCGAAGAGGATCACCTGCTCCGCGAATCTTGAGACCAGACCAAACGTCAGCGCAGTTGGAATCGCCCACAGGAAAAGCCGGAGCAGCGCGCCAACTCGGTTTGCGAAGGCACAGTGCTTGGCGGCGCGGTCGCTCAGCGTTTTTGCAAAGAACATCTCCTTTCCGGCGTTGTATCGGGCAACCGCCAACCAGCGTCGATTCTTGCTGCTCGATCCTAGTTCGTGAGTGAAGACCGCTTCTGGGACGTAAACGATTCGTCCATGGCGCGACAGTCGGTGGCAAAGTTCGGTGTCTTCGCAATAGAGGAAGAAGTCTTCGTCGAAAGGCTCTTCGAATGATCTCCTTGTCATTAGACAGGCTCCCATGACCTGAGCCGTGTCGATAGGACTCGAACCCATAGCAACGAGTCGGTTGGTGTTCCAGTAGTTCGCGGTAGAAAGAGGGGCAATTCTTTGGAGCGCCTTATCGAGAAGGAGCTGTTCCATCCAAACTCGACGCAGGGTGAGGGCTTCGGCGGTGCTGTTCTGAAGGGACCCGTCGAGATTCAAGAGCTTTCCACCCGCGGCCGCTACCGAAGAATCGTCAAACGTGACCGCGAGTCGAGTGATGGCGCCTTCTTCTGCGTAGGCATCGGAATTGAGATAGAGCAACAGGTCGCGATCTGCCCGCAAAGCTCCAGCATTGTTTGCTGGTCCGAAGCCCACGTTTTCGTCTAGAGTGATAAGCGTGGCGTGGGGGAACTCTTCGCGAACCATCTCCGCCGAGCCATCTACCGAGGCGTTGTCGACGACAATGACCTGCTCGTCCTTGCCGAGATGGGCAAGGCACTTTCGCAGTTGTTCCTTGGTGTTGAAACTCACCACGATGACCGAAACATCCTTCGCGGCGTAAGACATAACCGTCTCAGTATGAATTGCCGAACAACCGAGCAAGACCGGTCTTGGGAATCTTCGAGTTGAATGCTACACTTGATGTTTCATGGGGAAAGAGATCCAAGTAACCCGCGAAGGGTACGAAAAGCTCAAGGCAGAGCTTGAAGAGCTGAAAGGTCCCGTGCGAATGAACATTGCCGAGGCCATCCGCGAGGCGAAGTCTCACGGCGACTTGCGTGAAAACGCCGCTTATCACGAGGCAAAGTTAAACCAAACGCGTCTTGAAAGTCGCATCGCCGACCTTGAGCGAGCTGTGCAAATGGCCAAAGTGGTCGAACGTCCGGACGTTCATGGCGAGATCGCTCACCTCGGCTCGCGGGTGATCCTGCATGACACCGAGTTTGACGAGGAGCTTTCCATTAAGCTTGTCGGATCGTTCGAAGCGGACCCTGCTCAAGACCTCATATCCATCGGATCGCCACTTGGTGAGGCTGTTTTGGGCAAAACCATTGGCGATGTGGTCCAGGTAGAGGCTCCGGCAGGGACGACCGTTTACAAGATTCTGCGCGTTTCAAACGAGTCATGAAGCTTCGCCACGCCGTTCTGTTCGGGCTGCTTGCGCTAACCGCTGTGGGCTGTTCGACGAGTGGTACGAACGGGCCTGCCTTGATGAAAGCCGACTTTTCGGGCACTCTCGATCTTGCGGTTCCCACACAGTTGCGCCTTCGGAACTTCCGAAAGGATCTTCAACTCGGAGAAACCGTCGAATCAGCCCTCGAAGTGTTTTCGGCGCCGGCAAAGTCGTATCCGTTTTCCGATCTTCCTCCGGGGCTGAAACCTCCGTTCGAATCCAAAGGCTGGGAGACAACAGAAGGCGGATTTGGGGTCATCACCTTCGAAGGGCGAATCGCTCTTGCCATGCGACAGTACGAGAACTACGATCTGTCGAAGGTCGATGCACTTGTTGAGCAGGTTCGACTTGCCAATAAAGAAATTTCGCCAAAGGTGATGGTCGGGCAAAAGGCGCGATTTTGGATGTGGGTCGATGGTGGCTATCGCTTGCTGATTTCGGTGCTGCCCACCTCTGACACGCGAGGAATTGTTTCCGTGACGCTCGGCGATCAGGCCCTGATGGATTTCTTGGGACTTCAACCCTCTGAATCCAACGCCCCAGCGACAGAAGTGCAACCCGCTCCACAGAATCCTGAGCAGAACACCCCCGCAGAGCCAACGGGCGAGCTTGGTGCTCCTTCTCCCACAAATCAACCGGAAGTTCAAAGTGGAGCTTCTAGCGGCCAAACAAATGGCGAAATGGGTGGCCAACCGGTCGACGGCCCAAAATCCCGGTCTGATTCCTTCTTTGTTTCGCCCCCAGCGGGGCAGACTTCTAGTTCACCCCTATGAGCCGATCTTGCGCGATTGTCATTCCTGCTCGCATGGCGAGCACGCGTTTCCCCGGAAAGCCCCTTGTAGACCTGTGCGGGAAGCCCATGTTACAGTGGGTGGTTGAGGCTTCGCGAAAGGCGAATCTTACCGACCAGATTGTTGTCGCCACACCGGACGAGGAAATTTTGGAGACCTGCCGGCTTCTGAACATCGATGCTGTACGAACGGCGCTGAGTCATCCAAGCGGGACGGATCGACTGGCGGAGGTCGCGGACGGGTTGTTCGCCGATGTTTACGTGAACGTCCAAGGCGATGAACCGCTCATCGACCCAGAAACCATTCGAGCCTGTGCGAAGCCTCTTCTGGATGATCCAACCCTCGAGATGGGCAGCATTTACTCCGCAATCTCGGAGGACGAAATTGAAAACCCCGCCGTGGTGAAGGTCGTGACGGATCTTTCTGGCAACGCGCTTTACTTCAGCCGGCATGCGATCCCATTCCCGCGAAACCCGCGCTTGACTCCAATGAAAAAGCACGTTGGAATCTATTGCTATCGCCGAGACGTTCTTCAGCGTTTTGCGGGATGGGAGCAGTCGCCCCTTGAAGCGACCGAGTCGTTGGAGCAGTTGCGCTTCTTAGAGCACGGAGTTCGGATCCGGATGTCGGAAGGGAAGGCTAGTGCGGTGGCGGTTGACACGCCGGAGCAAGCCGACGAGGTGCGAAAGCTGTTGTCTGGTTCTGTTCGTTAGGTGAAAAGAACCGCTGTCGTAGTGCTGTTTCGTAACCTATACTTACTGTCCGCATCGCAATGAAGCGAGCGAAATCTGGAGACAAGAGGTCCAGTGCTGGCCCTTCGGGTGAATGACGCGCGTTAAATTTGAACTACCTGGTGATTGGGAAGACCCGGATGGTCTGCATCACTTGGTCGCCCTTATCAGAGAAACTCGCCCGAGTGCGAATATCTCGAAGATCCGTTTGGCTTATTTCGTTGCCGAACAGGCTCACGCGGGTCAGGTGCGCTCTTCGGGACAGCCTTATGTGACGCACCCCCTTGCAGTCGCTGAAATTCTGGCCGAGCTACGGATGGACGACGACACTCTTTGTGCCGCTTTCCTGCACGACGTCCTGGAGGATGTTCCGGACGTTCGCGGAGAGGATCTCGGGCGCGTTTTCGGCGGTCAGGTGCTTCACCTCATCGATGGAGTTACCAAGCTTAAGTTCAAACCTCAGGGCGAACTTACCGCCAGAGAAAAAGCAGTAGCCGAGACCACTCGCACCGCTGAGACCCTTCGAAAAATGCTCTTGGCGATGGCCAAAGACTTTCGAGTCATGGTCATTAAGCTGGCTGATCGCTTACATAACCTGCAAACACTGGGCGCCCTTGCCGAAGAAAAGCGGATTCGTATTGCTCGGGAAACGCTGGACGTTTACGCTCCGCTTGCGGCTCGACTGGGAATCTGGCAGCTCAAATGGCAGCTCGAAGACCTGGCTTTTAAGCACCTACATCCTTCTGAATTTCAACGGGTAAGTGACCTCGTTTCTAAATCTCGGGTGGAGCGAGAAGCCGAACTTGCGGACTCAATTCGGGTTATCAAAGAAAAACTTCAGGCTCGAGGCGTAGTCTCGATCGAAATTCGTGGCAGGCCAAAGCACCTCTATTCGATCTTTAACAAGATGGTGAAGCAGGGAGTGCAGTTTGAAGAGATTTACGATCTTCTAGCGTTGCGAATCATTGTCCCCGAAGTGTCTGACTGCTACGTCACGTTGGGAATTGTGCATGAGATGTTCACGCCGATCATGCAGCTTTTCTACGACTACATCGCTCGGCCGAAAACGAACGGCTATCAGTCTCTTCACACCAAAGTGTTAGGGCCCACCGGTCAGCCGCTTGAAATTCAGATCCGGACCGTGAAGATGCACGAGATCGCGGAGTTTGGCGTGGCGGCTCACTGGAGCTACAAAGAAGGGATCAATGCGGGCGACGAATCCGTCAAGCTAAAGGACCTTCGCGAGCAACTTTTCGATTGGTCGTCCGAGTCCAAACTCTCGAGCGATTTTCTCCGTAGCGTCTCAACGGACCTCTTTGCGGAGCAAGTGTTTGTCTTTACTCCGAAGGGGGACGTCTTGGACCTTCCGATCGGGTCCACGCCGGTCGACTTCGCTTTTCGAGTGCATACCCGGCTGGGAATGACCTTGGTTGGCGCCAAGATCAACGGGCACATTGCTCCCTTGAGCACTCAGCTTCAAAACGGTGACGTCGTTGAGATCGTTAACCGCTCGAACGCGCAACCTTCGCTGGATTGGCTGGAATTCGTCAAGTCTCAACACGCTCGCAGCAAGATTCGAGCGCATTTCCGAAAACTGAATCGCGAGTCGGATTCTCATCGCGGGCGAGAGTTGCTCGAAAAGGAATTGAAGTCGCTTGGGCTCGATCACAAGCAGTTTCTCGGTGAGGACAAGCTTTCCAAACTCCTGGAGCATTACAACAGCGTGGAAAGCCCAACCGAACTACTTGCGAAAGTGGGGAGCGGCCTTGTCAGCGTTCAGAGTGTGATCCAGCGTCTGCGCGGAATCGCACCCGACCAGCAGA
>CAZAVC010000084.1:0-7552 GCA_964488265.1 uncultured Fimbriimonas sp. | reverse complement strand
CTAAAGGGTCTCGTCGTCAAATGCATGATAAAGAAACGCGATGATTGCTGTGGGCAAACAATTTGCGACGAAAGGTTATCTCCAGACAATAATCTGCGGCTTGGAAAGCCTTCCTGAAACGGGTTCATCAGGTAAAAGCCGGGAATGATCAATCGTGATCGGCTGAAAGACCTGTTCCTCTCCCTTTGCTCGATTGATTCGCCCGCCCTTCGCGAGAAAGAGATCGTGGCTTGGACGAAGGATTACCTCCAGTCGCATGGTCTCGAAGTCCACGAAGACAACGCCGGAGCGAAGATCGGTGGAAATGCGAACAATCTGATCGTTTGGCTCAGGGGAACCTTGACCGATTCTCCAAAGATTTTTCTTTCCGCTCACTTCGATACGGTGGAGCCGACCACCGATCTCAAGATTATCGAGAACGAGGGAGTGATTCGTTCCTCCGGAATCACGATCCTCGGCGCGGACGACTACGCAGGCATGGCCCCTGCCATTGAAGCTGTGCTGAGCCTCAAAGAGTCGGGCTTGCCCCACGGTGATGTGTGCTTACTGCTTAGCGTTGCGGAGGAAATCGGCCTGAAGGGGGCGGATGCCATGGAGATTCAAGATCTTGGTCTCGACTTCGGCTATGTGCTGGATACAGGACCCCCAGTTGGTTCGTACGTGACCAAAACGGCCTATCACGACAAAATGGACGTGACCATTACAGGCAAGCCCGCCCACGCAGGGAAGGACCCAGAGAAAGGAATCAATGCCATTCAGGTTCTCGCGGAGGCGGTTCATGGGATGTCGCTTGGTCGTATCGATCCGGAAACCACGGCCAACATTGGACTAGTCGAAGGTGGCACCGCCGTGAACGTAGTTTGCCCATTCGTTAGCGTTCGAGCAGAGGCTCGAAGCACGAATCTACAGGTCCTCGAAAACCAGATCGCCCACATGAGGACTCGGTTTGAGGAAGCCGCTGCGAAATGGGGAGCCACCGTTGAAATCGAATATCGACGGCACTATTCCGCGTACCAGATCGACGAGGATTCACCCGTTGTGATTCTCGGCCTGAAAGCGGCAGAGAATTTGGGACTGAACGGCTTCACTAGAACAACCCTCGGTGGATCGGATGCCAACGTCTTCATTGCAAAAGGATTGCCTTCGATTGTGATGGCGACGGGAATGGAGAAGATTCATACCCACGAAGAATTCGTTACGGAAGCCGATTTGATCAAGACCGCCGAGCTCGCGCTTGAGGTGCTGCGAGAAGCGGCTAACCACTCCATCGACCGGAGTGGGAGCGGGCGAATCACGCTTCGATAGGCTAGGTTCTGCACGAGGGCTGCTCGGAGTGCTATAGTTCGTTGGGTTTGGCCACCAGGCCATGATGGAAGTTTAAGAATGAAGAAAATTCTTGCTCTTGCGATTGCATCCTCGTCGATCGCATCGCTCGCTGTTGCCGACGATCAGCTGCTTGGCCTTTCCGCCAAGGTTGGTCTCCTTTTCCCGGTGGATTCCGAAACTCGCGACGCGCATATCAATATGCCGACCGTTGGTTTCGCCTACACCCTTCGCGAACTGAACTCGGCTGCTAAGTACAGCGCGGGTCTGGACTTCAGCGTCGACTTCTACTCTCGTGGCGACTACCGACACGTTCCGCTTTTGATCAACTATGTTGGTTATCTGAACAACGGTCTGTACTACACGGCAGGACTTGGCGTTGGCTTTGTTCAGCGACCTTCCGGAGCAGGCACCGAGACCGTCACTCGATTTGCAGGTGCGATCGGAATCGGCTACTTCTGGGACAAGCCGAAGAGCGGCGGATTCTTCGAGCTTCGATTCCTTGCCAGCCAAGCAAGCGAAGTAAACGGCGTCGCTGCAACCGTCGGTTACCGCTTCTAAACAGGAGCAAACCAATGCCTCGGTGTGAGATAGGGATAAAGCCCTTTCTTGCCCCGAGGCTTTTTGTTAGGTGAACAAACAGAAACCTGGATCGTTTCCGCATTCAGGAACATGGTTATCGGTCAAGGTGCCCTGGCATTGAATTTTCAGAAACCGAAGGAGAGCGTGGTCGACGAGTCGCTTCTTGAGAAGTGTCGTCGTCAGGACTACGAAGCCTTCGGAAAGTTGGTCGATGCCTACCAAAACCGGGTGTTTGGATTCGTTCGAAGAATGGTCCCAACCGGAGAAGATGCCGAAGATATCACCCAAGAGGTGTTCATTCGGGCTTTTCAGAACTTTCATCGGTTCGATATGCGATCGTCGGTTCGAACTTGGCTTTTCAAGATTGCTCACAATCTCTGCGTAGATCGAGCAAGAAAGGTTGGTCGGTCTCCGGAGCAGGTGTCTTTGGCTCTTTCAGCTGACATTGAAGAAGAGTTTGAAGTGCCGGACGATCGATGGCAGCCGGATCAGATGCTGGCCCAATCGAACCTAGAAGAGGCCGTCGAATTGGCGGTTTCGCAACTAAGCGAGAAACTTCGGAGCGTTCTCATTCTCCACGACCGAGAAGATATGCCGTACGAAGAAATCGCAACAACGCTAAACCTGCCGCTTGGAACGGTAAAGAGCCGACTCTTCCTGGCTCGCACACACGTCCAAAACGCATTGAAGCAATACATGGAGGATCGAAATGGCAATTTGGCCTAACGACAAGAAAGAACAAGTGATCTCTGATTCAAAACTGGAATCGACCCAACAGCAAGCGATTGCGAGCTTGGTGAAAAAGCTTCCGGAAGAGAATCTGAGCATGGCTTGGCGGTCCTCTTTGAACGAGCGGATTCGAGCGGAAGCAGACAAGAAGCGAAAGCAGCGCCGAACCCGAATCGTTTGGTCGTCATCCCTTGGTTTCGGAATGGCGGGTGCGATTCTCTTGATGGTGATGGTTCCAAACGCGATTCGCCCTACCTCCGACGTTCTTCCGTCTTCCAACAAGACCGAAGTTTTGGAGTCCTCGCTTTACGCTCTTCATCAGGAGTCGGTAGTGCTCGGTGGGGTTTCCTCGACCGGAGTTGCCTATCGTCGAACCCAAGAGTTTGACAATTCCGATCTTGGTGAGGACGAGTGGAACTCGTCCCAAATCTATTAAGTCGCACTCCTGAAAGAACAAAATGATTCAAATGCCTTCAACCAATGGAACTGCTATGAAGAATTTCGCCACCGTTGCGCTGGTGGTAACTCTCGTTTCAGTTGGTTACGCCGGTGGAAAGGCACAGAATCAAAAACCCGACGATTGGCTCAAAGAAGCCCCCGCGATCCTGCGGCTGGCGAACTCGAGCGCGACCTCGCTTCGGTTCACAGGCGTACGTGTGATCAAGTTCCGCCGAGCGGGTGTTGAAGAGGTGAACGAGGAAATCGTCACTCGGGATGGAAGGCGATCCCGTGTCGAGTTTAGAAATGGGCCGCTGAACGGTCAGATTATTGTTGAGAATGGGAAAGAGCGAAAGCACTTTTTCCCAGATCGCAACGAGGTCAGGATCTCGGAATCACGTCCCGAAGAGGGCGTTCTCCGAATCGGACGATTCTGGCGTGAGCGTAACAATCGAGCCCTGAAGTTTCGAACTTCCACCGGTGGAGAAGTAGCGGGCATCGAGACTGAGAAGGTTGAGATGCTTGATAAAGATGGAAACCCCATCCTCTCGCTAAGCATCGATCCAAAGTCTGGATTGGTCATGAAGCGAGTCTTCTTTGACCGGGTCGGTACCGTGACGGGGCAGTTTGAATTCACCTCAGTGCGCTTCAACCCAAAAATCGCCCCTGATGCATTTAAGATCGATCGTAAGGGCGTCAACATTGTTCGACCTGTCGATGACGTGCGACGGGTAGCAGCCGCTGAGAAACTTCCCCCGATCATGCTGAGCCCGAAAACGGGTTTCGTTTTGGAAGGGGCTCGCAGCACGAACCTGCGCGGATCAACCGTAATGGCTCAGTTCTACACCTCACCTTCGGGAAGATTGAGCCTATTTGTCACTAAAGATAAGTTAGAACCAGAGCGATTTCAGCGAATGGGGCGGGGCAGAACTTCGGCTCACGTGTGGACCTCGGATGGGGTTTTCTTCGCCCTTGTTGGCGATCTTCTTCCTGCTCAACTCAAGGCTTTGTCATCCAAGACGACTTCGCTCTAGTGGCAAAAGACCCTTCGAGCGCTCGAACAAAACGGGCGATTCTCCTAAAACGTCTATAATTTTGCTGTGGCGAAAGGAGTTGCCGCGGGTTCTCGAAAGACCTCTACCGAGTCCGCTCGGAAAAGCAAGAGCGCCCCGTGGGTGAAGTGGTTGAAAATCACTTTTCTCTTCGGGTTGTGTCTAGCTTCGGCGGGCGCGCTTTTTGTCGTCTCGATTCTTTTCAATGCTTCCGAGGATGCTAAGAAAGCACTCAACGGTCTTGAGAGCAAAATCCAGGCATTCAACTCCCGACCAACGCGCATTTACTCGGCGGATGGCAAGCTTCTCTATGAGGTTCAGCCCGAGTATCGCGAGCGGATTTCATTGACGGAAGTACCAGAGCACGTTCGCAACGCGATCCTCGCCGCTGAAGACCACCGTTTTTACCAGCACGAAGGGGTCGACTACGTTGGCCTCGGCCGAGCGGTAGTCACCAACTTCCGAGATCGTCGGAGCACTCAGGGGGGCTCCACGATTACGATGCAGCTTGCCAAAAGGCTCTATTCAGCATCCGAGAAGTCGATTCAGCGCAAGGTGCAAGACATCGCGATCGCCATCGAGATGGAGCGCCAAAAGTCGAAGGATGAGATCCTGGAAATGTATCTCAACCAGGTCTACTTCGGCGAGCGCGCCTATGGAATTGCTGCGGCGGCTGATATCTACTTTGGAAAGAAAGTTTCCGACTTGACGATCAGCGAGGCGGCGATGCTTGCGCGATGCGTCCAGCGACCGAGCCAAGTCAACCCAGTTCGAAACCCCCAGCTTGCCGAAGATAATCGAAAGGTAGTGCTTGAGAAAATGCGCGTGGAGAACATGATCTCTGAGCGCGACTACCGCGAGGCACTGGCATCGAAGCCAAAGATCCGAAAGGCGGGGACTTACGGCAGCGCCCGCAT
Organism: uncultured Fimbriimonas sp.; assembly: GCA_964488265.1. Lineage (GTDB taxonomy): Bacteria > Armatimonadota > Fimbriimonadia > Fimbriimonadales > Fimbriimonadaceae > Fimbriimonas. Next base: position 2,511 of record CAZAVC010000084.1, on the reverse strand, counting down.
CTACCGAGCGCCCTACTTCGTGACCTCGATCCTAGCGCAGCTAGATGATCTGCCTTTGAAAGAAGGCGGATATGAGATTTTCACCACTCTTGACAGCCAGCTTCAAAAAATCGCCGAGGCCGAGGTTCGATCCATCGTCGAAAAGAACAGGTGGCGCTCGGTTAGAAACGCCGCTTTCGTCTTGATGGATCGTGACGGCAGGATCTTGGCCTATGTCGGAGGTGCAGACTTTGACCGCAACAAGGTAGATGTTGTCTCTCGCGGACTCGGGAAACAGCCGGGTTCAAGTTTCAAACCCATCGTCTACGCGACTGCCCTGAACAAAGGCAAACTGTCCGAATACGACTCTGTCTCGAACGCGAAGGTTCGCATAAAGACCGGCCCCGGGACTTACTACGAACCCAAGAACTCTGGGGGCGGATCGGGCGGATCGATGTCTCTGCAGAGGGCGTTTTCCGCATCGGTAAACCTTCCGGCGGTCAACACCCTGCTCTCGCTGGGAGAAACCGATCAGACAGGCCAGACTTATAAATCCGGAGCCCGAGTGGTTGTGGATACGGCCGTAAAAGAGTTCGGCTTTAGGAGTTCGCTCGCACCGTATGCTTCCCTCGCCTTAGGCTCAAGTAACGTCAAGCTCATCGAAATGGCGGAAGCCTATTCGGTCTTCATGCTCCGTGGCCAGCGAGCAGTACCGTTCACGATGACCCGAGTGGTGGGTCCGGATGGTGACTTGGTTCCAAGAACCATGGGGCGTCAGATCCTGTCAACCGGTATCAAACCAGAAGTTTGTGATGTCATTGATCGTCTCATGCGACTCGTTGTGACGGGCGGTACGGGTAGAGCCGCGTCGATTGTTCCAGACGCGAGAGGGAAGACCGGAACCACAAACAGCAACGTGGATGCCTGGTTCTGTGGCTACTCTCAGGGCCTGATAGGGATTGGTTGGATTGGCAACGAGGTAGAGATTCGGCCCGGCGTTTGGGTGCCCCGTCCGATGAGCAGCGCCGTCTACGGAGGCACCGTTACGGTTGAAATGTGGGCGGCGATCATGAAAGAGGCCGTCGGTCGATTTGGAGTGCAGCTCGGCGACATTGCCCGTCCCAAGCCGCGCGTGGAAGAGAAGCCCGAAGAGAATGTTCCAAATTTGAGACCCGATGAGGAGATTCCAGACTTGGAAGTTCCGGCGGTCGTTCCGAACGATCCTGACACCGGTCCAGGAACGAAACCCCAAAATCCTCCCGTCGAGGACCCTCTGAAGGCTCCAACCGAGCCGACCACCGTTCCTACGAACCCGCCGAAACCAACCTCGGAGGATGCCGATGTCGATATTGAAGTCTGTGCCGATTCTGGTGCGGTCGCAACGCCTTACTGCAACGAGACCATCACCAAGCGGTTCAAGGCGAATGCGAGGCCCAGGCAGAGATGCCCGATTCACAAGGGTAACGGAGACGGAGGAAAACGATGAGTGTGATCCATGCGCCGAAACAGAGGCGGATGGATTACCGCGTGCTGAGTTTTCCCTTCCTCATCGTTCCCATCTTAGGCACCCTCTTCTTCCGACTTTGGCAACTTCAAGTCGTCGAGGCTCCGATCCTTGTGGAACGAGCCGAAGCAACTCGCCAAACAAAAATTGAGAAACTGGCACCCCGAGGGCTGATCTTCGACCGAACTGGGAAGCTCGTTGCCGGCGTGAAACCAGAATTGGTTGTCACTGCCGTTCCCGCCGAGATTAGGAAACATCCTGAATCGCTCCTTGCCGTTTCCCGTCTCGTGGGTATTCCGCTTGAGAAGCTCCAAGAAAAGGTTGACGCAGCGGCGTACAGACCGTACGTGCCGGCAGCAATCGCGGTTGGTATCTCGATACAAGTCGCCACTCAAATCGCCGAAGAGTCTGCCACGTTGCCGGGAATCGCTATCGAAAACAAACCCATGCGGTACTACACCGATCCCAAGGGGTTTGCGCATGTGATGGGATACGTTTGGCTTCCGAATGATCGTGACGACAAGCGGATCAAGGATTTAGGCTTAAAGCCCGCCGAATATGTTGGAAAAGAGGGAATCGAGCGAGCCTACGAATCTGATTTGATGGGGATTCCGGGTGGAGAGGTCGTTGAGGTCGATGCCCGGCGCCGACCCGTTCGCGTGATCGGAAACGAGCCACCGATTCCTGGCACCCAGCTAGAGTTGACCCTTGACGAGGACCTACAACGGTACGCCAACGCGGTTTTCTCGGAAAGGAAAATGCGTGGTGGAGTCGTAGCAATCGAACCAAACACGGGTGAGGTGCTTGCGATGGTCAGCGCTCCAACGTACGATCAATCCCAGTTTTACGGTGGCATTTCCAAGGCCGACTGGAAAGCGCTAATGGACGATGAAGCTAAGCCCCTCTTGAATCGTCCCGTTCAAGCCGCCTTTGCTCCCGGATCAACTTTCAAGATAGTCAGCGCGCTCGCGGCCTATCGCGCGGGGAAGTTTAATCCCTCAACATCGGTTTTCTGCGGAGGCGGGTAC
>CAZAVC010000083.1:0-7569 GCA_964488265.1 uncultured Fimbriimonas sp. | reverse complement strand
CGAAGGATAAGGTCGAAGAGGCGCACGCTAGGATCCGCGAACAGTTGCAAGGCGGCTCAAAGAACGTGGAAATTCTAAGAGCAATGTTGCCGGATGTTCGAGACATCGTATTCGACTGGGCCGTTTCGCGAGGTTTGTCGAGCGGAGCATTCAAGTTGAATGGAGTCAATCTCGTTCTGCGAGACACTCACCAGCCGTAACGATGGGGGGGAGCTTAAGTCTTCACAGTGAGCGATTTGCGCTTACCGGAGCACACCCTTTAGATGCGGAAAAGTTGTCCGATACGCGGACACCCTATCAAAGAGACCGTGATCGCGTTCTCTATACGCATGAGTTTAGAAGATTAGGCGGCGTGACTCAGATTACAACGCCGAGTGAGTTACTGATTTTTCATAATCGCCTAACTCACACGCTAGAAGTGGCCCAGATTGCGCGGCGTCTTGCTGAACGGTTAAACGTTCATGCAGAGGTGCCTGATAGAGACCAAGCTGACGTTGTAGAAGCGGCGGCCCTTGCACATGATCTCGGGCATCCACCGTTCGGGCATAACGGTGAAATCGCCTTTAACGAGTTTCTCAAATCTCAACCGCGAATCGAAACGGCATTCGAACTCTCGGACGGATTTGAAGGAAACGCCCAATCCTTCCGGATCGTGACTAAAAAGGCGCGGCGCACAAGCGAGAATCCCGGACTGGAGCTAACCAGGCGCACACTCATGGGGATTCTTAAGTACCCCTGGAGCCGACGTGCGATGCCGACTAAGTACAAACCTGAGCATCCAAAATTCAATGTATACGAAACGGAACGTGACGCATTTGATTTTTGCTATGGTGAAGATGCTTTCGACCATCGGCAGCCAAAAAGCATTGATGCTCAAATCATGGACTGGGCGGATGACCTAGCATATTCAACCCATGATATTGCCGATTTTGCCCTCTTGGGATTCATCCCGTTCCATCACTTTCGGTCCCTCGAAACGATCGAAGAGGTTCGCGAACTGCTCGGTGACTCAAAATTTGCCGAGGGTTTCGAGAATGTAGCTATTGGGGTCTTCAAAGACATGTCAATCAGGCTTAACACGTACAGGGTGAACTCCCTAAGCCCGTCTGGGCCAGAGGTTGGTTTGGTTCGTTCGTGGGTTAGCGATCAACTACGACAGTTCATTGATGGGACTTCAATCAACGAAAAAGGTGAACTTTCTGTTACACCCGAGGTCAACCAGCGGGTCGCCATTCTTAAGCGGTTAACTTGGCATTACACAATCGAATCACCGATTCTCAGCGTGCGCTCCGTAGCACAGAAGCGCATTATTCGTGACCTGTGCGAAATTGTCTTTAACAACGCTTTAGGAAAAGGCGACTTACTCAGCCCAGATGCGCGTGAGCAACTTGCCAGTGGCAATTTACGAGTTCCACTTGACGTGCTTTCGTCAATGACCGATCATCAGGCCACAAACTTGCATCACAAGCTTACTGGTATACAACCTATCTCGATCCTCGACAAGACATCAATCGCCTCGTTCTGACACATCGAGAGACTCCGTTAGAACTAGATTCATGCAATGTGGTCGAGATGTCGAAGTGGGGCATTTTACAAGCGTGGCGAACGGCACTCGTTCAACGATGAGTTCTCCCTGATCACTGGAAGTAACCGTGCGCGAGGCTATGAACCGTCCGGTACCACTCCGTCCGACCGACCAATGGCTGGGCAGAGATAATGAAGATTGTCGCTTTAACAGGAGCAGGTATTTCTCGTGAGTCCGGTTTGCTGACTTTTCGAGACACCGACGGCCTTTGGGCCGGGTATCGCATCGAGGATGTTTGCACTCCGGAAGCTTGGCGCAGACAACCGGAAGCGGTGCTGGACTTCTACAACATGCGTCGAAGGGAAGTGATTGCCGCACAACCGAACGCAGCGCACTTGGCGCTGGCTAAGCTAGAGGCGTGTCTCGATAGCACGGACAAGGGATCGCTCAGCATCATCACCCAGAATGTCGACGATCTGCACGAGCGAGCGGGCAGCAAGCGAGTCCACCATCTTCACGGCGAAGTTCTCAAAATCCGTAGTGAGTACGACTTCGACCTTGTACAAGAAACTCGAGAAGACGTGCATCTCGGCGATCTCGCTTCGGACGGGGCCCAACTGAGACCCCACATCTGCTTCTTTCACGAGACTCCGTACGATTGGGATCTTGCCCAACAAGCGGCGGAGGAGGCCGATATCTTTCTCGTGATCGGAACGAGTCTCAGTGTGTATCCTGCGGCCGGACTTGTGGATATCACGGGCGCAACCGAACTTGTTTTCATCGATCCCCACCCGCCCCGCGTTCAGGGGGTTCGCAAGCCCATAGAAGTGATTGCCGAATCAGCAGGTGTGGGAGTTCCCAAGTGGACGGAGCGTTTCTTCTCAAATCTGCCGTCATTGAACGCGTTTTATGATTAATATATGTTTACAGAATCCCTTTCCAAGCATTTTCACCCGCGTACTTGGTTAGCCGGTTCCGTAAAATCTTAGAGTTGCATAAACTGCATCTGTAAAAAGCGGCAACGTCGCCGAGTCTTTTGCATTGGTCTTCCCACCAAGTGGGTGATTTTTTAGGACTAGGTTAGGCTCACCATGCAATCGGTTGCTTCTCAACATCAGACAGACTCGGACCTCACTCGAACTTCTGGTTCAGTTACACGAAAGTTCGAGTTGACCATCGTTACTCCAACGCTCAACGAATCGAAGAACCTGGAAAAGTTTTACGCCTCGCTCACGAAGGCTCTGGATGGTCTGAAGTGGGAGCTTGTAATTGTGGATGATAACTCCAGAGATGGATCGGCTGAGATCCTCATGGACATGGCGAACCGGTACGACAACTTCCGATTCCTTCGCCGAATCGGTCGATCGGGCATCAGCACCGCCGCCACCGAAGGAATGCTCAGCGCCGCATCCGATGTAATCGCGGTAATGGACGTAGACGGTCAACACGACGAAACCAAGCTTGCAGAGATGTTCAAGCTCATCTCTGAGCAGGGCGTAGACGTCGCGGTTGGAAGTCGATTCGCCGATGGCGCCAACTTGGTGGACTTCTCCTCCTTCCGAACCAACTTAAGCCTTTGGAGTAACAAAATGGCTCAGAAGTGGTTCGATGTCCAACTCGCGGACTCGATGGGGAACTTCTTCATGCTCCGCCGAGACGTTTTTGAGAAAGCCGCACCTCAATTGGGTGGGCGCGGACAAAAGCTCCTTCTCGATATCTTGTTGGTAAGTCCTCGAACGATCAATGTGGTGGAAGTCCCCATCGTTTTCGGTGTTCGAGAACACGGGGAGAGCAAGCTGAGCCACATCGCCGCTATCGACTTTGGCCTTCAGCTGTGGGATCGATCCTTCGGGCGATTCTTGCCGACCAAGGTTCTCCTGGACCTACTCGGGATCCTCACCTATTCGCTCATTTCGACCTTCGTTCTTTGGTCGATCATCAAGATCGGTTTCGCCACCACCGGAACTTACTTTGCCGGGCAATGGTTGGTGCCGATCGCTTCGATTCCGTCTACCGTGCTCGCCTACTATTTCCAAAGCTTGCTGATTCCGAAGCGCAAAAGACCGAAAGGCATCGACAAACTGGCCGACTTCGCAAAGTTTTATGCGGTTTCGCTGCCGTTCACGCTGGTCTCAGCCTGGGTGACGGGCTCGGTGATGCCCAGTGGCGACCCTCGATTGCGACTCTTGTTCGGTGCGTCGCTCACCTGTAGCTTAGGTTTGGTAATGGCGTACCACTGGCGCAAAGAGATGGTGTCCAAGCGTTGAGCTTAGAGCCAGGGTCACCAGCGAATTCAAGCGGGATTCTGCAGGAAATCCGGTTGATTGAAAGGTTAGCGCTCCTGGCCGCCATTCTTTCGTCGGCGGTGGTCCTGCTCACTCCGTTCCTGCCTTATCTGGACTATCCGAATCACGTCGCGCGGTTTGCGTTGCTCGGCAAGTTTCAAAGCACGGCACTGTTTAACGAGTTCTATCGGGTGAACCCGATTTTCGTGCCTAATCTCGGATTTGATCTTCTTGCGGTTAATCTCAGCAAGATCCTTCCTGCCGATCTTGCTACAAGATTGATCCTTGCCTGCTGCCTTTTCTCGGCTTCATTCGGCTGGGCAAAGCTGTTACTGAGGCTAGTGAAACAGCCGTTGCCCTTTGTGGTTGCGATTCCGCTCTTCACGGTCTCTTATTCGCTATACACGGGCTTTCTAAACTTTCTATTGGGCATGGCGATCATGCCTTGGATCGTCTGGTGGTATCGCTCCTGGCTCGAATCAAAACGGCCTGCTGCTTACGCCCTTTTCTTCGGGTTGGCAGTTGCCTGCTTTGTTTCTCATGCGCTTTCAGCCATGCTCTCCATCTTGGTTGCTGTAGCGGTTAGCTTCCTATGGGAGATTGAGGGTGTCAAGAAGCGATTGTCGATAGTTGGGTGGTCCGTTCCGCCGGTACTGCTGATGGGCGTTCTTCTCAAGTTAAGCCCGTCTAGCGGCGAGTTTTCTCGCATTGACTTCGGCACTCTCAAGCACAAATTGGCTATTCCGTTAATCGCGTTAAAGGGCCCAACGTGGAAGTTTGACTTTGCGATCTATGCCCTCGTCGCCGTCCTCCTGCTAGGGGCGCTTGTCCTTAAGTCGGCAAAGTGGGACCGAAGAGGCACTTTGCTCGCGGGTTGCCTGCTGGCGATAGCAATCGCGACTCCTACGGCTTTGGCGGTTGCGGCGAATCTGGACCATCGATTGGGCTATTTCTTCCCGATGCTTCTCGCAGGTGTGGCGGTGTTTCCAAAACATTCGGTGAAAGTCGCCACCGTTGCTCTGGTTTTGGTAGGCGTGCGAAGTGCATGGTTGGGCAAACACGCTCTGCAGTCCGTACCCACCTGCGTGGCTGCACAAACGGCTCTACTGAACCTCCCAGAAGATGCAATTGTGTTCAACTTACCGTTGGGAAGAGACACAAACTGGCGATTGGAAGAGTACAACCCCTCTATTCTTAACCTCCCCCATATGGCGATATGGCAACGGCCAATGATGATTAGCGGGCTTTATTCCTATCCCACTCAGCAGCCGCTGGTCTGCTCGGAGGTTGGTTCGAAACTGAACTACCTTGGTGTAGCGCCTACCGTCACCTCTAGTGCGTTTGCAGACGATGTGGCCGTTTGCCTTTCTCGATTGAATGAAGCAGGTGATGCTTACAAGAACCGAGCTTATTTGTTCGTGACATCACTAGAAGGACTCCCCTCTCCTCTTCCGCAGGGACTGAAAGAAGTGGCGAAGGGACCAAGATATTGGATATTTAAGTTGGAGGGTGCATCTCCCGCAATTTGAGGTTAATCCTGACAGGATTACCATCAGGGTCCTGTTCAGACTTGACCTAACATTTACAGGGGAAACACCATTGGGCGATGGGGAATCCGGCAACGATGCCGTTCGGTTGTCCAAAATAGGACCGGGGAGTCGCTTCTCCGGTCGCGACAAAAAAGGAAGGAAGCATCGTGAGTAAAACTGCATTAGTTACGGGAGTTACGGGTCAGGACGGAGCTTATTTAGCCAAGCTTCTTCTTGAGAAGGGCTATAAAGTTGTAGGAACACGTCGCCGATCTGCAAGCAGCAGTCTTTGGCGACTTGAAGAGTTGGGGATCGCAAACGATCTTGAGTTGGTCCTTTTTGACCTTGGAGAGTACGCGAACATTCAGCGATCCATTGAAAAGGTTCAGCCGGACGAGTTTTATAACTTGGCTGCGCAGAGCTTTGTCGCGGCTTCTTTTGAGCAGCCGCTCTACACCGCCGATGTCGATGCGATTGCGGTAACTCGGATCCTCGAAGCGATTCGGATGTTGAATCCCAAGATTCGCTACTATCAGGCAAGCACCTCCGAGATGTTTGGAAAGGTGCAAGAAGTGCCGCAATCGGAGAAGACTCCGTTCTATCCGCGGAGCCCGTACGGTGTGGCTAAGCTTTATGGTCACTGGATCACGGTCAACTACCGAGAGTCGTTCGACATGCACGCCTCGTCGGGCATTTTGTTCAACCACGAATCACCGTTGCGTGGCATTGAGTTTGTCACCCGAAAAATCACTTCGACCCTTGCCTTGGTAAAGCATGGGCTTGCCGATGTTCTGGAACTTGGAAACATGGACTCGTTGCGAGACTGGGGCTTCGCTGGAGACTATGTGGAGGGCATGTATCTCATGCTTCAGCAAGATCAAGCCGATGACTACGTGCTTGCCACGGGAGTAATGCACACCGTTCGAGAGTTCGTGGAGTGGAGCGCCGAAGCACTTGATATGAAGATCGAGTGGTCTGGAAAGGACACGGACGAGATTGGAACCGACGTGAAAACGGGCAAGGTGGTCGTCCGAATCAATCCGAAGTTCTATCGCCCGGCGGAGGTCGATCAGCTTCAAGGAACTCCGGAGAAGGCGAAGTCTAAGCTTGGCTGGAATCCGTCAACGACGGTTCACGAGCTTTGCCACATGATGGTGAACGCCGAACTGGATCGCTTGGCAAAGGGTCGAACCCTTCAGTAAGGTTCTTTTCTTTAAGAACTGTATCTGTCAAACTTGGGCGTCGTGAGTGACGCCCAAGTTCATTTTAAGCCTCATAAGCACCTAAAACGGGGAGCGATGACGGCGGGCATGCTCGCAATGACCGTTTTCTGCCAAGTGAGCGGTGGACCCTTCGGGCTTGAGTCGGCGGTGAAGGAAGCAGGTCCGGGCATGGCGATTCTGCTCATTGCTTTGCTTCCCATTTTTTGGGCGCTCCCCGATGCACTAACGACTGCCGAACTTGCCCCAGCGCTCCCGATGGAAGGCGGATACGTGATGTGGGTGAAGCGGGCGATGGGCCCGTTTTGGGGATTTCTAAACGCGTGGTGGACCTGGATTTACGCCCTGGTGGACGCTGCGATCTACCCGGTTCTTTTCACCACATACCTGGCTACCCTGCTCAAGTCTTCCCTTGAAGTCACGCTTTTAGACACTTATCCTTGGGCAAGGTGGGGCGTTGCAATGGTCATGATTGCGGCCTTCACCTTCCTCAATGTTCGAGGAACCCGATTGGTCGGCAAAACCAGTGTGGTGATGGCTGGGCTCATCATTGCTCCCTTTCTACTTCTCTCGGTGATTGGGCTTGCCAAGTGGTTTACCAATCCGACCGCCATTATCACGTCGTTCACTCCCGCCGATAAATCGGTGGGCGGGGCGCTCTCGGCAGGGCTTTCCATTGTGATGTGGAACTACCTAGGATGGGACGCGCTCTCCACTATCGCCGAAGAGGTGGAAGAACCCCAGAAGTCGTATCCAAAAGCAATCTTCATTGGCGTTCCTCTCGTAACGGCGGTTTATCTTTTCCCAACGCTTGCCGGACTTGCGCACTACAAAAACATCGATGGCTGGGAAGAAGGAGCGTGGCCTGCGATTGCTCAAGCATCGGCAGGAACATGGTTGGCGGCACTCATGCACGTTGCTGCTTTGGTTTCGCCAATCGCGTTGTTCACAGGCTCGCTTTTGGGTTCTTCACGGGTGCCGCTTGTCCTTGCTGAAGACGGGTATCTGCC
>CAZAVC010000082.1:0-7612 GCA_964488265.1 uncultured Fimbriimonas sp. | reverse complement strand
TGTGGATCGCTAAAAGAGCTGAATCGGACAAACTGTCCCCATGCCGTTGGTCGCCACACTCTTGGCAACTCTGTTCCCGATATCCGCCTTCGCGCAGCAGCCTCAAGCCCCAGTTCCTGATTGGGAGAACGCAAAGGTTGTTGGCATCAATAAGTTGCCTCCCCGAGCCGACGCTTTTCCTTTTCCGAACGAAAGGGCAGCACTCGATTCTCGACCCGAAGAGTCTCCATACGTTCTCTCGCTAAACGGCAACTGGAAGTTTCATTGGTCTGGCTTTCCCGATCAGAGACCAAAAGACTTCTTCCAGCTTGGGTTCAAGGACGAGAAGTGGCGGTCGATCCCTGTTCCAGCGTGCTGGGAGATGCAAGGCTATGGCATCCCGATCTACACAAACGTTCGATACCCGCACCCGACCAATCCGCCCTTTATCGATCACAGTTACAATCCGGTCGGCTCGTATAGAACAACGTTCGAGACGCCGTCCAGCTGGGCAGGGCGCCGAACCGTGCTTCGGTTCGATGGTGTTTACAGCGGCTTTTATGTGTGGGTGAACGGTCAAAAAGTTGGCTACAGCGAGGATAGCAAGGGACCTGCCGAGTTTGACGTCACGGCATTCGTCAAGCCGGGCAAGAACCTGCTGGCAGTCGAGGTTTACCGCTGGACGGACGGCTCCTACTTGGAAGACCAGGACATGTTCCGGTTCAGCGGCATCTTCCGAGACGTCACCCTTTTCTCCACACCGAATACCTACGTTGAAGACTTTGGGGTTCAAACATCTCTCGATGACTCGCTCAAGAACGGCGATATCACCCTTTCCGCAAAGGTCAAACTCGATCGACTGTCACCCGTAAAGCTTCGCGCGCGGTTGTTCGATGGCTCAAAGGTCGTAGGGGCACCCGCGACCATCGAGTTCGGTTCTGCCACAACGGGCGACCGAAAGGTGGACGAGACGTTTCAGCCCAAGATCAAAATGCCGTTTACGGGCATAAAGCCGTGGACTGCCGAGACACCGAATCTCTACACGCTCGTCATCGACCTACTGGATGAAAAGGGACAGCCGATCCACATCACTTCCACGAAAGTTGGTTTCCGCGAGATCACTTGGGACAAGGGCGTTTTCAAAGTGAACGGGCAACCCGTCAAGATCCGCGGAGTGAACCGCCACGAGCACGATCCAGACACGGGTCGAACCATTTCTAAGGAGCGGATGCTCGAAGACGTGCTTCTTATGAAGCGGTTCAACATCAATGCGGTTCGCTGCTCGCACTATCCGAACAACGCTTACTTCTACGAACTCTGCAATCAGTACGGCCTCTATGTGATCGACGAGGCGAACATTGAATCGCACGGCATGGGTTACTCCTTCGAGAAGTCGCTAGGAAACAACCCAGAGTGGGAGATTGCTCACGTGGATCGCGTTGAGCGAATGGTTCAGATTCACAAGAACCACCCCAGCATCGTCATGTGGAGCCTGGGCAACGAAGCAGGCCCGGGTGTGAACTTTGAAGCAGCTTCGGCCGCGGTGAAGGCGTTGGATACAAGCCGCCCCGTTCACTACGAACGCTACAACAAGGTGGCAGATGTGGACAGCGTGATGTACCCGGACGTTGCTTACGTGGAAAGCGAGGGTAAGCGCCTTTCCGACAAGCCTTTCTTTGTCTGCGAATACGCCCACGCTATGGGCAACGCGGTTGGAAACCTGAAAGAGTATTGGGAAGCGTTCGACAAGTATCCGCGGAACATGGGCGGCTGTATTTGGGACTGGGTAGACCAAGGGTTACGAAAGACCACCGATGAGATCGGACCCGACGGAAAACCGGTGTGGTTCTATGCCTACGGCGGCGATTACGACGATAAACCAAACGACGGTCCGTTCTGCGGGAACGGTTTGGTGATGCCGGATCGGCAGGTGATGCCCAAGACCTGGGAGGTCAAAAAGATCTACCAACCGGTTGCGACCATGTTGGAACCAGCTCCCGGAATTCAAGGTCCCTACGTGTTGATCATCACCAACAAAAATGCCTTTTTGAACCTGAACTCGTATGACATGGAAGTTCAGATTCAGGCAGATGGCAAGGTGGTGAAGTCGGTGACGATGCCAGCACCTTCGGTGCCGCCGTTAGCCACCCAGCGTGTTCCGTTGGAGATCGTTGCGAACGAGGCGCTTGAAGCAGGAACCGAGGTTTTTGTTCGAGTCGGCTTTAAGCTGAAAGAGGGCACGCTATGGGCGGGCAAAGGTCACGAGGTAGCTTGGGATCAGCACCGAGTTGCGGCGTCGAACTCGTTTGTGACTTCCCCAAGTGTCATTCCTCCGGTTCGACTGGTGGAATCTGCAACGGGTCCTATTGTTCGCGGAGACAAGTTCAGCGTTGAGTTCGACCGAGATCGAGGAACCCTGAAGTCGTTCAAAGTAGGCACCGTTGAACTTATTTCGCGGGGGATGGGTCCGGAGCTGAACCTGTTCCGAGCCTTCACCGACAACGACATCTGGTTCTCTAGGCAGTTTGTCGATGCGGGCATGGGCACCCTCTCGCATCGCAACTTGGAAATGACGACTGTGGCGATCGCCAACAACGCGGTCCGCGTGAGCTTTGAGAACGACTGCCGAGGCTTTAAGGGTCACGGCTATCTTCAACGAGTTCACTACACGGTGCTCGGAGACGGGACGGTTGTCATTGACCAAGAGTTGGAGGAGCAAGGCAAGCTCCCGGTTCTCCCGAAAGTTGGGCTTCAACTGCGGGTGAAGGATGAGTTCGATCGGTTCAAGTGGCTTGGACGAGGACCGATCGAGAGCTATCCAGATCGAAAAATGGCGGCTGATGTTGGCCTTTATGAGGGCACCGTCGATGAGCAGTATCAGCCTTATCTCCGCCCCCAAGAGAATGGCAACAAGGAAGAGATTCGCTGGGCCAGCTTAACCAACCGAAAGGGCGTTGGGCTGCTGGTTCAATCGCAAGGTCCGCTGAGCATGACCGTCAGCCGATACACGGCGCAGGACCTGTTCGACTCTCGCCACCAAAACGGTGAGCCTCGAAAGCGAGTGCCCCTGAAGAAGCGAGATGAGGTGATTGTTTGCCTTGATCAACAGCAAATGGGACTCGGTGGCGCTAGTTGCGGCCCCGGCCCGCTTCGATACTGTCGCGTGGATAACGAAGCACCTCGCTGGCGGGTGATTCTCAAGGCGGTTGGAAACGGGCTGCTGCCGAACGGTCGGCACGTTCCTCCGGTGGCTCCAATGCCAGAGATCAAATGGGAAGATACGTTGCAGGGCATTATCGCCACCGTAGACGAGTCCTCCTACCCGTGGGCAACAGGTCTAGAAACGGAACTGGCAACCGCCGGGGGCAACGCATCGGCGGGAGTTAAGGGTCCAGGCTGGATTGCTTCTCCGCTCTCGACCGCTCGTTTCGACCTCATCGAGTTGAAGTCTCGCGTGCCAAGCAAGTTGATGAAAATCGTCTCCTCTAGTTCATTTGAGCCCGGCGAAGGTGAGCCTGAACACGCCATTGACGGTGATATTGAGACTTTCTGGCATACGGCTTATTCGGCAAGCACTCCAAAGCACCCGCATCAGCTCACCATCGACCTTTCACAGTCGTGGCCGCTCATGGGCGTTGAACTAACTCCGCGACGTGCGAATGTGAACGGACGGATTCGTAAGTTCGCCATCTATGCGTCTGAGGACGGGAAAACCTTCACCAAAGTGGCGGATGGTGAACTTGAGCAAGGGGAAGGCGTCCGCAAGGTCTCCTTCACTGAGGTCAAGGCTCGCTTCGTTCGCGTCGAGGCTCTCTCGGAAACGGCAGGCGGTCCTTGGGCCTCTCTCGCTGAGTTCCGGGCAGTCGTGACGCCCAGCAAGTAGCAAACCTCTCATTGGAATCTGTGAACAGAACGCTCTCTTGGGAATCTCCAAGAGAGCGTTTCTTGCATGAATAGGGGCAAGCATCGCACAATGAGCAGACCACATGGAAGCAAAGTCGCTTGCTCACGCCCTTACCCTGACCGCCGGAAAGTTCGGTGATCGACCCGCCCTGATGCTCCCGATCAAGGAGGGTTTCCAAACCGTTACCTATGCGGAGTTTCTAAAGAAAGTTCAGGGGTACTCGAAGGCGCTTTCGGCTTTGGGGGTGGCGAAGGGCGATAAGGTTGTTATCCAGTCTGAAAACTGCGGCGAGTGGATGTACTTCGACTACGCCTGCTCCTCGCTGGGCGCGATCGTGGTTGCGATATACCCCACGCTTCCCGCCGATCAGACTCAGTACATCGTCACTGATTGCGGTGCCAAACTCGCTTTTGCCGGCTCAAAAGACCATCTTGCCAAGATGACTCCTCTGGAGTCCGTGAGGGTGTTGCCGCTCACAGGCGAAGGTTCACTGGATGCGATGGCGTCAGAATCGACCGTCGACGATGCCGACTGGAATGCTCGACTGGAGCAAGTCAATCCAGACGATATCTACACGTTCATCTACACCTCTGGCACGACGGGGCACCCGAAAGGCGCGATTCTCGATCACCGGGCATTCCTCACCGTGACGAAACACGCCGTTCCTTACCTGGACCTTTCCGAGCAGGATCTCTTCTTCAGTTTCCTGCCCTTCTCGCACGTGTTTGAACGGGTGGTGATCCACCTGGTTGTCGGCACGGGAATCGGATTCGCGATCAACAACAATCTTGCTCGACTCGCTCCCGACATCCCCAAGGTTCGCCCGACGGCGATGACGGCAGTGCCCAGGTTCTTGGAGTCCTTCCGGGAGCGAGTACTGGACAACGTTGCCAAGCAGAAGCCGATCCGGCAAAAGCTGTTCCATCTTGCGCTGGCTCAAGGCGTCGCCAAGGCTCAGGGCAGGCCCGCCCCGCTCTATCCGGTTTTAGACAAATTGGTCGGCTCGAAGATTCGCGAGCGGCTCGGTGGGAGATTCCGGTTCTTCGTGGCGGGCGGAGCCGCGCTTCCGAAGCATGTCGCCGAGTTTTATTTAGGACTTGGGATCAACGTTCTGCAAGGTTACGGACTGACCGAAACCTCGGGTGGATCGTGCGTGAACCATCCCACTCGCAACCGATACGAAACGGTTGGAGAACCGATTGGAGTGGAGATGAAGATCGCTGAAGACGGCGAGATTCTGTTCCGGGGTCCTACGGTGATGAGGGGGTACTACAACCTTCCGGAAGAGACCGCTCAGGCGATCGACGCCGACGGTTGGTTCCACACGGGTGACATCGGTGAGATGGATGGCAAGCAGCTCCGCATCACCGACCGGAAGAAAGACCTGATCGTTCTTGGAAACGGTAAGAACGTGGCTCCACAACCGCTCGAGAACAAGATCAAAGAATCGAAGTTCATCAACGAGGCGGTTGTTCTTGGCGACGGAATGGATCACTGCATCGCGCTGATCGTTCCCAATGCAGACGCGGTTCGAGCAGAGTTGAGCCTCCCCGAGCACCAGTCCTTGCAGGGCAATGAAGACGCTCGCAAACTCATCAAGCGCGAAATCGATGCGGCGAACAAAACCTTTGCTCACTTCGAGATGATCAAGAAGTTCGCGGTGATCGACGCGGTGTTCAGCATTGAGACGGGCGAACTCACGCCGACGCTGAAGGTCAAGCGGAAAGTGATCAAAGAGCGATACGCTCGCGAGATAGAAGAGCTTCGCGGTTAACCCGTGCGCGGCCAAGGGCCTAGGGACCGGTCCCGTGGAGTGACCTACCGGGGCTGGAACAGTTCAATCGGATTGCCAGATGGGTCCTCAACCAACACTTGAATGCCACCAGGGCCTGAAACCGGGCTGCTTCGAAATGTAGCGCCGAGTGCCGACAACTGCTCCATAGTTTTGTCGAGGTTGTCGACTTCAATCACCAACCTATTCCAACCCCCGGGTTCAGGTGTTGCACCGCTCTCGAGGGGCTTTCGAGCGGAAGTACCGGGACCGCTTAGCCAAAGTGAGAGTGAGTCTCGGCTGACGATGGCAAAGGGTGGCCCCCAACGGTCGGTGAGTTCAAATCCGAGTGCCTGATAGAAAGGCAGCGACTGGTCTACATCGTGGACTAAGTAGCGGACTGTAGGCATTTCAGGCTCTCGAGGGTGTTTCCTCTTTCAAGAACCATACAACTTTCGCGCAGAGCCGCCAATTGTGGCGGCCTCGAAAAACTCTCAACCCCGGCGGAATCGCAAGCGATGGCCGGGGCGAGTGTTGAGGTTGAACTAGGTTGATAAAGGGTGCTTAGTACTTGCCGACGAATACCTGATCTGCTACCGCCGAGCCACTTTCAACCACCGACAATCGAATGTTGCGGTTAACGGTCGGGAGCGCCGGGTGAGAGCGGAATTTGATGGTGTATCCAGCTAGGATGGTGTCTTTGATCGGGAGTTTTTCCAGATCGACATAGCCATCCCACGGCAACTTCAGATCCAGTCCACCCGTTGCCTTGGCAAGGATCGAGATGTCACGGTCAGTCGCACGACCCGTGGCCCGGATCGGCTTTCCATCGTTCCCCTTTCGGCCCATCGACCTCGTGCCATCGTAAGTAACGGTATGGACGATGTAGCTGTTTGACATTTCGGACCGGATGGAGTCCATGGAGCGCGTGGTGATCCAGTTGTCTTCGTGAATCGGCGCGTCGGTGATGACCAGGATGACTCGTTGGGCCCCAGGACGCCAGGCGAAGTCTGTCATCGCTTTCTTGATCGCGTCGAGCGGGTTCTCGGCCCAATCGTCTCCCCCGTAGGCTGAAAGCGTCGATGCCCAATCTCGGAACGCCGTTGCATTGGTGAGTTCCACGGAATCGCGCACATCGTCTCCAAAGGAGACGCCGCCCATTTTGATGTCTTGCCCGGAAGCGGCAAGAGATTGAGAGAAGGCGAGCACACTTTCTCGAACACCGTCGATGGTTCCGTTCATGCTGCCTGTGGTGTCAACGATGAAGGCAACATCGGTGAGACCGCTACTATTGGTTTGGGTAACGGACTCCAATTTCTTCGCGATCTCGTCTTCAAAGACCTTAAAGTTCGAGAGTCCGAGTCCGGTAACAGGCGTACCGTCGGTGCGATTGATGAGAGCGTTCAGCGTGATTTTGATGATGCCGGGTTCGGCAGGATCGGTCGAGATCGTGCCGTTTTGGATGTACCGACTTTCGGCGATCGGGACCGGGACATCGTTCATGTCCACCTTCGTTTTAGACTTTGAACCCGCTGCGATTCGCATGGTCGACTCGCCGGAAGCGAGAAGAGCACCCGTTGAGTCGTAGGCTCTCGCCTGAAGAATCACGTCTCCGGCGGGTAACCCGGTGAGCGTCGCCTTGGTTGCGGGTCGAGACAGCGTAGCGGTTTTCGTTGTCGTCCTCGATCCGTCCATGGCCATGATCTCGATTCGCGTAGCATTGTCCGGGATCGATCTGCCCGATGGCCATCCGATAGTGACGTCCATCTCACCTGTCGACCGAACGGCGCTGGAAACCCCCGTATCGATGCCGGCAACGCCACCGCCGCCGCATCCGACCAAAACCTGACTAAGAGCCGCGACCATAAGGCCAGAAACGACGAGATTCTTCTTGTTGAAAGTAATGTTCATTCTCCACTCCTCACCGCCCGGTCTTGCGTTTTTCCCCATGCTCAACC
>CAZAVC010000081.1:0-7625 GCA_964488265.1 uncultured Fimbriimonas sp. | reverse complement strand
CAGAAACCACTTCTTTGCAATGGAATGGGGCGAAACAAAAGATTCGTAAGTGCCAGGAGCCATTCTCGGCTATGCTCACGGTCATGAGATTCATGGGGACTCATCGCATGGCACTTGCCGCCCTCGGCATCGTTGCCGGATCGCTCGTTATCTCTGGTACGGCTAGCGCCAAACTTCAGGCGGAACCGATTGTTGGGGCGCGATCGTTGGCGCTCAGCCCAGACGGATCAAAGATCGCCTTTTCTTACCTTGGCGATGTTTGGGTTGCGTCGAGCGACGGTGGTCGAGCGATTCCGATCACGAATAACGTCGAAATGGACGACCGACCCGTTTGGTCTCCCGATGGCAAGCAGATCGCCTTCACCAGCAACCGATTCGGGAACAACGAAGTCTTCGTTGTAGAGGCGGATGGGGGCAAGCCGAAGCGAGTCACCTACCACTCAGGAAGCGATATTCCTTCCGGTTGGACGCCGGATGGCAAGGCTCTCATCTTCAAGGCAACGCGCGATGCCTCCAGCAATGGCGTTTACACCATCGACGTCAAAACGGGAGCGTTCAAGCAACACTTCCTAGATAACGTCAGCATCGACGAGCCGAAGATGTCTCCCGAAGGCGACAAGGTTCTCTACACCCGACTGGGATTCCCATGGTCTAGAGCGAGATACCAGGGTTCCAGCGCGGCTCAGCTGTGGGTTTTTGATCTCAAAACCGCCAAGCGACAGCAACTTCGCAACAATGGTTTCCAGCACCTGTGGCCGCAGTACACCCAGAACGGCATCTACGTGGTCACCATGACGGAAAAAGTGGCGAGTAGCAGCTACTTGAACAAGCCGATCGGTCGAGTGAACTTTCCAGTCGGCGGTACGCCAAACGTCTACCAAGTCGATCTCAAAGGGAACGCGAAGAGGCTGACCAATTTTGCGGGTCAAGGAACGCGGTTCCTCACGTCCTCTTCCGATGGTAAGACAGTTGCTTTTGAGCGAGACGGCACCGTTTACAAGATGGCTCCCGGAACGGAGCCGAAGCCGATCACGCTGACCGCAAGCGTCGACGATAAGGTCTCCACCGAAGAGCGCCTCGTGCTCACCTCTGGGGCACGGTCTTTCACCCTTTCTCCCGATCTCTCGACCGTGATCTTCGATGTCCGCAGCGAAATCTGGTCGGTTCCAGTGAAGAAGGGTGAGGGTCCAAACAAGGACGATGCCACCCAACTGACAGACTGGGTCGGCTCTGACAACGAACCGGTCTACGCTCCAGATGGTAAGTCGGTCTTCTTTGTGAGCGACCGCGATGGGGCAGAGCGCCTCTATCGTATGGAAGTCGAGACCAAGAAGATTTCGGGACTTACAAAAGCCGATGCCGATATCTCGCAACTGCGCCTGACGCCAGACAAGAAGTATCTGACCTTCTTCCAAAAGGGTAAAAACGGCGGCGTCTACCGGGTAGCGGTAACCGGCGGTGAGCCTCAGCGGATCGTGGTTCGCCCAGGTGCTTCTGATGTCGAGTACGAAGTTTCGCCCGACGGTCGATATGTCGCCTATGTCGATATTCTTCCGGAAAGCGGCTACTACTATTGGGAGTCGGGAGAGAACATCTACATCGTCGATATCGCGACAGGCGAATCGCGCGATGTGACCATGCTCAACGCTCGCCACTCTTCGCCAACCTGGTCGCCGGACGGCAAGTATCTGTTCTTTGGGTCTAACCGAAACGGCGAAGGGCTATATGTCCTTCCTTTCCAAAAGGAAGATCAACGAGAGAACGAAATCAAGCTGAAATACGAGAAGCCGAAAGAGGAAGTGAAGGTCGAGATCGACTGGAACGACATCGAGACTCGGGCGCGCCGACTTTCGGGTGTTTCGGTCAACGGAATGGTAATCGATCCGGAAGACGGTTCGATCTATTACCGATCCGGTGGCGAACTTTTCAAGGCCGATTTCAATGCCGAGAACGCTCGCCGGGTAGCGGGGGGCGTTCGAACCTTCGAACTCGTCGATGGCGGTAAGCAACTTGCGGCACTCGTTGGCGATTCCATTGCGCTGATCAACGTGAAGAATCCGAACTTCCCTCAGAACACAATTAGCTTCCGAGCGGATTGGACCCGTGATCTGCACCGAGAGCGGCGCGCTGCCTTCCAACAGTTCTGGCGAGAGTACAACCGCGGATTCTACGATGCTAACTTCCACGGGCGAGACTGGGTGGGCCTGCGCAACACCTACGAAAAGTTCCTTGGTAGCGTCGGACATCGTAACGAATTCGCGACCGTGTTGAACATGATGGTCGGCGAGTTGGAAGCAAGCCACGCTGAAGTCAGCCCGGCTGCCGGAAACCCTCGGGGTGAGTCTTCGGCTCACCTTGGCTTCACGTTTGACTACGCCTACTCCGGTCCTGGCATCAAGATCAAAGATGTTCCGGCAAAGACTCCCGGTTCTTATGCAAAGACGAAGTTGAACCCGGGTGAGATCGTCACCAAGATCAACGGGAAGGAAGCTTCGATCTCCGAAGGACTCTACCGAGATCTGCTCAACGAGCAAAGCGGTCGAGAGGTCATGCTTACCGTGAAGGGCACCGACGGCAAAGAACGTGAGGTGAAGTATCGCCTCATCTCCGGTGGAGAGTTCAACGGCATCGTCTTCAGCAACCTACTCGAGAAGCGACGCAAGTACGTTGAAGAAAAGTCGGGGGGCAAGCTCACCTACGTGCATATCTCCGGAATGGGTGGACCGCAATTCGATCGGTTCGTCCAGCAGCTCTGGGCATTCGGTCGAAGTAAGCAGGGGCTTATCATCGACGTTCGCAACAACGGCGGAGGAAACACTTCGGACCGAATCATCGACATCCTCGAGCGACGTCAGAACTCGTTCTATCAGCCTCGTGATGAGGGAGCGATCAAGGGTCCGGGTCAAACCTGGGAGATGCCTATCGTAGTCATGCACGCCGAATCGAGCTTCTCTAACGCAGAGATGTTCCCCTACGCGATGCGCGCTCGGAAGCTGGCCAAACTGGTTGGAAAGCCCACACCCGGGTACGTGATCTACACGGGCGGTTTGCCACTTGTAGACGGAACGAGTGCACGAATGCCGGGAACGGGCGTATTCCGCCTGGACGGCTCCCCTCTGGAAAACATGGGCGAAGAGCCAGATTTCGAGGTTGAGATCTCTCCGGAGCAGTACTTCGCAGGGCAAGACCCTCAACTCGACAAAGCCATCGAAGTCTTGCTGAAAAAGTAAGCCCCGGTTACGTCGGAAAAAAACGGGGAGGACAGCGTCCTCCCCGTTTCTTTTCAAAACCCTTTTAGAGCGGGTTCCACTTCTGCATTTCTACTCCCAAGCGTCTCCAACTTGGTTTGGGGTTACCCGCCGCATCATGGAAACCGAGGGTCCCAAGGAAAGCCCGAAAGCGCTCGTTTTTGAGTCCGTAGTAGCTCTCAAAGAAGTCCAGCATCGGCCCAGGGAATTCGTATTGCATGAAGAAACTCGCGAATTCGATGCCCTTCCGAGTCTCCAACTGCCTAAAAACTGCACTGACAAAATCAGCCTGGAGTGCCTCGCTGCTACCCAAAAGAGGCGCAGATGCGAGTCCTACTTCCTGCAGAACCAATCCCCGACCCGCCGCATAGGCCTGAATCTTGTCAAAGTTCGCCGAGGTGTCCGTGAGTGGCATAGGAGAGAAATCCTCCTTCATGGGGTAGTAGTTCACGATCGCGCAGTTTCCAAACTGGGCGAGTTTCGAAACGATTTCGGGGCGTCGGATGATGCCGTCGAAGGTCACGGTTACACCAACTTTCATGTCTGGTCGCTCGCGTCGAACAATCGCTTCTAATTCCTTTAAAAGGTTCAGATATTCTGGAAATTCCTCGGGATGCTCGGCGAGATAGACGTCTACTTCGTTCCCAAGACTAATCCACTTCACCCCTTGTCCCAGCGAAGTGAGAACCTTGTTGAGCAGCACCGAGGCCCGCCCAACCACTTTGGGGTCATCGAATCGCAGCCCCGTCAAATCTTGTGGAAGCGCCCAATTGTTGGTGTCGATTGTTTGGAAGGTGAACAGACTCTTTCCGCCAATGAACTTAGAAAGGCCAACGGAGTCTTCGACCTTCTTGAGGGCATATTGACCAGGGGCTGGTTCCAGTTCGTTCCACTTCGCCGACATCGCGAGTCCTTGGGTCCCCACACGCACTTGTTCTCGCAAAGAGACAAGGTAGGTTTCCTCGGTGGGATTGTTCGGAATTCCAAAGTGGATTCCCACGCTTGCCCGGTTCGGGTTGCTCTGAACGATTTTGGGTACGGCCGGAGAGACCGTCGGTCCCGTCAGAACGAAGCTCACTAGAAGCGAAGAAATTGCACTCATGAAGTTCGACACGCTTCGGGAACCGAATAGGTTTCGGCACCCCTAAAATGACCACAGCCGGCCCGGGCACAAAGTCCCGAACCGACCGTGGTTTGTATCTCGTTCGCAGCCTAGAGGGCGCTTCGCTCAGAGAGTGAGACGTTGCCCGTGACCGCGCTCACGTCGATCGATCCCGAACCAGATCCCAGTTTGCCTGTCACGCGCTGCTCGGTTTTTGCCTCGTCCTCGAGATTAACCAGCGACATTGCCGAACCTCGAAGGGTGGTGAGAGTGATGCGTGCATCGCATCCATCAACAATCTTTAGCGAGGCGTCGCCGCTCACGGTTCGGATACTGACCGTGCCGGAAACAGGCTCGTTAAGGTCTACCGTGACCGCGCCAGATACTGCCTCAACGGCAATCGTTCGCCCCGAGCACTCGCTGAGCATGACGGCTCCCGATGCGCTTCGCAAGTTGATGTTGCCCTTCACTTGCCTCAGTTCGACAACACCCGCCTTGTTCTCGATGGCGATGCTCGGTCCTTCCGATCGGGAAAGGTAAACCTCGCCCGTATCGCTATCGATCTCGATGGGACCGTTCAAGCCCGCCAAGACGATCTTGCCCGTTTTGGCTCGCACCTTGGCGCGAGCCCCCGTGTCCTCGATTTTCACGTCTCCGTGATCGGCTTTTGCCTCTACCGCCATCGTAACCGCCAACCCAACCTCAATCTCAAGAGTGACACCGGGGACGCTAGGCTGTTTGATGACCACCCCGTGCTCGCTCTCTTCGACCATGAGAGTGAAAGCGTCGGCTTTTGCCTTTGCCTCTTCCTGAGTGCTTCCTCGGAAAACGCCCTTCGCCAGAACGTAGCTCTCGCTGACATCCCTTCGAACTCGGATCCCACCGCTCCCGTTTTCGATCTTCAGCAGATCGCCTTCCTTTGCGCTTAACGGAAGCCGGACTTCGCGGGCGGCTTGGTTGCCAAACCAACCCACATTGAACTTTCCTTTGCTGAAGTCTTCAATGCCGGACTTTAGAAGCTCAAATCCTTTGTTGGCAGACGTCTTGGCGGTTTCAGCGACCTCTTTCCAGTTCACGCTGTCGCTTGCGTCCTTCCCAATCTTTTCGATCGCGTCGATCAGGCTCTTAAACGGATTATCGTCTTCGGTTTGCGTGCCTGTCTTCTTTTCCGATTGGCCCTCGGGTTCTCCGCTTCCTTCCGCTCGCGGAGCGCTGGCTTCGGCGCTGGCAGAAGATGCTTGGCTCTCTCGCTCTTCGTTCGTGTAGAAGGCATCGATCAAGTCGGCGGCGTCTTCGGGAGTCAACTTCCCTTCCGCAACCAGTTTGCTAATTCTTTTAATCTCGTCTCGCATGGCAGTCCCCAAAAACCTTAATTCAATACTCCCAACTTCTGCTTCGCTTCCTCGGCCGAGATTTCTCCCGCTTCTAGTTGCTCCAGAATTCTTCGACGTCGCTCGCTACTCTTTTCGTTGCCGTTCTTCTCCGGCTTTGCGTCAAGCGGCTGAAGTTCGAGCGTCTTCAAAAGGGAATCGAGCCTGGCCTTGGCCGTGGGATAGCTGATTCCGAGTTCTCGCTCGACACCGTTAATCATTCCTCGGCACCTTAGAAAGGTTTCCAGAAATCTCGCCTGCTCGTCATCTAGCTTGGCATAGCGCGGAATTTCAAACCTTCCCCGAATAGTGATGCCTGTGTCCTCGCTGGCAAGCTCACTTACGTAAAGCTCACCACCCGAGACCGGGTCCCTATGCGGCAATCGGTGTCGTTTGCTTCGATCCATGTTGTTCCCTACAATTATTCTCAGCTGCTGGTTGCGACAGCTTAAGAATATGGACACGCTTTTTAGTTTTTTTGTTTTGTGATGCAAAAACAAACGCCGAATACCGACCCGAAAGACCCACCAAGATATTCACGAGTTTGGGAATTTTGAGCCGGAAAAGAGCGGTAATCTTGCTATATGAGCAGTTCCCTAGAGCAGTTGAAGGGTCGATTGACCGACGTAACTTCCCTCCGATCGGCAATCGCCGTCCTAGATTGGGATCAACAAACTTATATGCCGAGCGGCGGCGCCCACGCCCGTGCCACCACCGTTGAGAGCCTATCTCGACTGGCCCACGAGATTTTCACCGCCGATGAGACGCGCCAATTATTAGACAAGGCAAAGACCGAAGTTGATCCGACAACCGATGAAGGTGCACTGGTGCGTGTGGTAGGTCGAGATGTAGACCTCGCCACGAAGTTTCCCTCTGAATTTGTAGCCCGAAAAACCAAGCTCGCTGCCATCGCGCACGAAGATTGGGTGAAGGCTCGCGCCAACAACGATTTCAAGGGCTTCGAAGCGACCCTCACCGAGATGTTCGAGATCGCCAAGCAAGAGGCGGAGTATCTGGGTTACACCGACCACATTTACGACGCCCTTCTCGATCAATACGAGGAAGGCGCTACTGCAGCCGACTGCGTAAAAATGTTCGAGGCGCTCAAGGCCGGGCAAGTACCGTTGGTAAAAGCCATCCAATCCGCCAAGCCCATCGATGATTCCGCTCTCTATGGCGAATGGGACGCAGCTAAGCAGTCTCAGTTCACCGAGTTCATCGCTAAGGAGGTCGGGTACGACTTCAACCGGGGTCGCCAAGACGTAGCCCCGCACCCGTTCTGCACCACCTTCGGAATCGGTGATGTTCGCATCACCACTCGATACAAGTCCTATATTGGCAGCGCCATTTTCGGGACGCTCCACGAATCGGGGCACGCGATGTACGAGCAAGGATCACCCTCTGACTGGGAAGGGTCGATGCTCGCGGGAGGCGTCTCGCTTGGTATCCACGAATCGCAAAGCCGATTCTGGGAGAACATTGTTGGGCGAAGTCTTCCGTTCTGGAATCGATACTTGCCGAAGCTCCAGGAGACCTTCCCTGCCCTTAACGGCATCGGGGTGGAAGACTTCTACCGACAGATCAACAAGGTCGAAACCTCGTTCATCCGGGTGGAGGCAGACGAGCTGACTTATAACCTCCACGTCTTGGTTCGCTTCGAAATCGAGTGCGATATTCTCACGGGCAAACTCGCGGTCAAGGATCTTCCTGAAGCTTGGAACGCAAAGTACACCGAGTACTTGGGCGTGACCCCCAAAACAGATGCCGAAGGGTGTCTGCAAGATGTCCACTGGTCCATGGGCAGCATCGGATACTTCCCGACCTACTCCATGGGCAATGTGCTCAGCTACCAAATCTGGAACGCACTCAAGAAGGATATTCCGGGTGCAGAGGAAGGCTTCGGTC
>CAZAVC010000080.1:0-7731 GCA_964488265.1 uncultured Fimbriimonas sp. | reverse complement strand
CCGCAAGCCTTGGTCGAGCAGTTCTTGAACTCGGGTCGAGGCGGAAAGGACAGAGGGAGGCGCATTCAGGGAACCTTTGGGCTCGCCATCTAGCGAGGCGGGGTTTACGGAGAGCCGGGTGTGAATCGTCTCGTGTTTTTCATCAAACCGAAAGAGTTCGGTATAGCCGGGCTCCAGCAGAGACATCTCCCCGTTTTGGAGTCGAATGGTTGCGAGCTTTTTGCCCAGAGGATCTTCACGCTCGATCACCGCCGAACCTTGCACGATGACAACCAACTGATACTCCCTCTGAACTCGTGGACCAAACCGTCCCCCCGTCTTATAGCGAGCCTTGCCGAAGCAGACCGCCTTGCGAACAGGGCCGATGTTATTTACAGATAAATCTAAGTTCAGAGAAATCATTGTTTCGACCGCGCTTCTGTGTTAATCATATACATCGTGATTGCCCAAAGCCTGAACTCGCTCGCAGAATCATGTCAGTTAAATTCCTTCCATTCATGGATAAAAGGAAAGCCAGAGGGCTACTTTCATGTCTCCGATCTAAAATCCACCGAAGGTCGCCGAGCAATAGGCGCATTCTTCAAAGAGAAAGGGTTTGTTGTCATTGAAGAAGGATTCAATCCTCAAGAAATTCAGGACATACAAAACGAAGCGATCAAGATTTGCCGGGGCGAGTTAGGCAAGATCAACGGGCTGGTTCCTACCGATCCGGGAGATTCTGACGATGACGTCATGTCTCGACACCTGTGCATTCATTTCCCGCACAAAGTCAGCGAGCCCATTCAGCAGGTTCTTGGTCATGAGACGTTCGTTGATACGCTGACCACGGTTATCGGGCCGAATGTCAAATGCATGCAGTCCATGCTTTTCATCAAGTCCAAGGGGAAGCCGGGTCAGGCCTGGCATCAGGATGAGATTTACATTCCGACTCGCGATAGGTCGCTCACCGGAGGATGGATTGCCCTCGATGACGCCACGGTGGAGAACGGTTGCCTTTGGGTGATTCCCGGTTCCCACAAGGAGGGCATTCTCTATTTTCAAGAGTGGCACGCCGATCCTCGATTTGACTGCTCGCACGAGGCTCGGCGATTCCCGTACACCAACGATGATGCGGTTCCGGTAGAAGTAAAGGCAGGTTCGGTAGTGTTCTTCAACGGATACCTGTTGCACCGATCGCTCCCCAACTACGCAAAGTCAGGGTATCGTCGAGCGTTGGTGAACCATTACATGAGCGCCGAATCCCTTCTGCCGTGGGGATTCCAAATGAAGGAAGGGCTGGACCATGTCGCGATCCTAGACAACCGCGACGTGATCATGATCGCCGGGGAAGACCCGTATGCGTTCAAGGGCACCATCAATTTCCACGGCTGTCACGTGCGACCGGATGGAAAGGGCGGCTGCGGCAACTTCGAATACAACCGCCCAAAAGAGAGTTGAAGGCGGCTAGAACTCGAAGACGTTCGGCATTCCAGCTTTAAGTGCCTTCCGCTCGCCGGAAGGCAGGACCAGTTCGATTCGAGATTCTACGGGGGGCATCACCTCCCATCTCGTTTTATCCGCGAGAACGGTGTGCTTAAAGTGCACCGCTCCCCCCGGAATGTAGGACGTGATTTCGAACTTCTTCAGGTCTGCCAAGTCGGGCCGAAGATCGCCGTCTCGCCCATTAAACATTCGGAGCCCAAGGAGGCATCGGTGCATGGCGATATTTGGTCCAACCGGGCAGTGGCTCATTTGGGCTGTGGTCCCGGGTTCCGCGTTCCACATTTCTTGCAATGTGCCGTTGTTGAGCACACTGAAGAGGTTTGCCCATCGCAACCTAATCTCCTTCAGGGTCAGATCATTGCGACGCAGCGCCCCGTATGCCCAGAACCGCCAAACCGCGTTCGCTGGATAAGAGAATCCGAGGAATCCCTCCTTCCGATCGCGTTTGTTCGTGAAGGCCGGGTCCGCCTGGGCAAGAGCAATCAGTTGCTCCCGCGCCGCTTTCTTGAGCTGTTGATCCTCGGCCGCATCAGGGGAGAGCGCGTATCCGAGGTCTTCAAGAAGAACGATGTGCGAAAGAGACCGGTCGTCAATGGAGGGCACTCCGCCATAGGGCATAGCATTGTCCCAAACCTTCTTCTCCGGGTTCCAAAATCGCCTTCTGAGAGCGCCAGCCAGCGACCCCTGGAGGTCGACTAAAGACTCCTTCACCTCGGCGGCAGAGGAGTGACTTTCCCAAAGCCGTTGGTGTTTCTGCATGGTCGCCACCAGGTGCAGGATGTAGAAGTTGAAGGCGAGCTGCTTGTGATTTTGCTCTCGGAACGCGTCGTGATCGATCCAAACCGCCTCCGATTCGACGTCTTCCACTTTCACCAGCCCAAACGAGTCACGCTGCCTTCGAAGATAGTTCAGGAATCTAGCGAACTGCGAAAGGTGAGCCAGAATCGGCTCGGCGTGTCCCCATTGTTCGTAGTGGTGAAAGTGATCGAAAAGGAAGCCCACCGAGTGATCGAGAAGCGATCCCCATCCCGAAAGGCCCAGCTGTCTTTGCGAAAGCCGGGCGTAGCGGTCAAAGGCGGGCCAGCTATCGAACCAGACTCCGTTAAGCATTTGACCGTAGCCAAACTGGGTGAGATACCGCTCGGGAAGCAGGTGATCTCCTCGTCCCATGCGGACAAGGTGGAGCTGGTGACCACCGTCTCCGCCGTACTGCTGCCGTTCTCGGCCCATACAGTCCACCGCTGTTTCTAGGCAAGAATTGAGCATCGTCCGGTGCCCCGCATCCAGCACTCTTTGAACTTCGGAGTCATTGACTCTGCAATCTGCTTCGTGAGGAAACGCGTACTCCCTCACCAGATTGGAAACTCGATGGATGACGACTTCTCCTCCCGCTGCTGGGACTCGGACATGGACCTGCACAAACTTGAAGGAGTCGTAATCGAAGTTCACAAACGACTCTCGGCCCCCCTTGCAGATGTATCGGGTCCAGCTGTAGAAGTGGTTGTCTAGCCAAGGCTGAGCCGGATTCACCGACTCGTGCGTCATCAGCTCCACAATCGTCCCTGCCGGGGCTTCGATCTCTAGCTTCGGGAATCCGACCCGTTGCACGTCCCACTCGTAGGTCACGTACTTCCCTTGGTCGGGTTTGAAGTCGGTGAGCAGAACGGGTGTTTTCGGTGGGCTGCCTAGGGATTTCACTCGGAATGAGTTCGGCATTCGGTTCTCGAACCAGTCGTCGGGGTCGCGTTGCCAATCGACGAATCCAAAATCCACCGCCCTGGTCGCGGCAACTTCGATCTCTTTCGTCAAAGGAATCTGTCGTTCGAAGACTTGAGTCTCCTCCGGTCGAGGCATGTAGATGTCCTGATCGTAGGCGCTGTGCCAGCCGGAGATCGGCGCGCGGTTGGCATTTTCCACGACCACGGGAGGGGCAACCCAGTCTTAAGTCGGCCGAAAGTCTGGCTCGTTCCATCCGTGAGGGAACTTGCGAGAATCAAACTGTTCTTGTAGGGCTCGTAGGTAAGACCTTTTGAAAGAGCCAGGACGGTGACCCCGGTCGATGGTGCAAAGCCAACCTTCTTTGCCCGTCACAAGAGTCTGTTTGCCGATCTGAAACTTGCCGAGAAGGCCCGGTTTGCCCGTAGGCCAGGTGCCGTCCCCGTGACCGAAGTAGAGCACGTGAACCCCGATGACGTTTTTGCCGGGGCGGAGATGTTTGGTGAACTCGCATGGGTCGGCCTCGGGGAAGCGCGGGTCGAAGGGCGCGGGGCCCCACTGAACGGCGATGCCGTTCACCCAGAGCAGGTAGCGACTATCCGCAAGAATGTGACCCGTCGCCTGAAAATCTTTGCTTGCCAACTCGGCTTCAGTAAGCGTGAACTCGGCTCTAAAGAGGGCGAAGGTGAGGTTGAGTGTCCGCTCGCCGGGAATCCAAATCCAATCCGCCGGTTCTAAGTTAAGGACCTTCCCAAGCTTTGCACCATCGCCTTCAAGCATGGACTCAGGATAACCCGATCATGCCTCGCCGGATGCTTCGCTAGGCTCAAGTGCCGGGGTGGAATCAGACTTTTTCTTCGCAAGCAAGGCGTCTACTTCCAACGGTGGAAGTTCTTTGACATCGTTGAGGTTAAAGCGGTGCAGAAACTCTTGGGTGGTGCCGTAGAGCACGGGTCGACCCGGAGTTGGTTTACGACCGACTTCTTGAATCAGGTTGCGCTCCAAAAGAACCCGAACGCCGTAATCGCTCTGGACGCCCCGAATCTCTTCGACGTCTCCAATGGTCATCGGCTGCTTGTAGGCGATGATGGCCAGCACTTCCATGGCAGAGCGGGAGAGTCGCTTGTTTTGGGGCTTTAGAAAGGCGGCGATCACCTCCGAATATTCCGACTTCGTGCTCAGCTGATAGCCTCCGGCGAGCCGCACGAGTTGGATGGCCCCGGATGCGTTCATGCGTCGCTCAAGAAGCTCTAGCGCCTGGTCGATAGCACCTTCGGGAGCGCCTACTGCCGCCGAAAGGTCGGCGAGCGTCGCCGGAGCGTTGGCGACAAAAAGGAGCGCCTCAAGCTTATCAACTACGGAGATTGCATCCACCGATGATCCCGTTTGCACCAGTCCTGTCTCGTTCTCGCTCATGGTGCTTCCTCGGTTTTCGTACGTCGCTTCTTCTTGGCGAGGGCTTCTGCCTCTTCCTGAGCAGCGCGCTGGGCGGCTTGCTCGGCTCGGGCTTCTCGTCGCTTGGCAGAGTCCTTACCGAAGTGGACGTCGTCTTCCACGCGCTGAACGAAAGCCTGTCCTAAGCGGATCAATTCTAGCAAAGCGAGGAACCAATAAACCGCGTCGGAGCGAGTGTAGGACCCCACGATGAGCTGGTCGATCGGCTTGGCGTCTTCGGATAGGGCGAGCAAAACGATTCGCATCTGCTCTTGCAGAGACCTTCTGGGCTTGGACAGCAGTTGAATCGGATCTGGCTCGGCACGCCGAAGGAGCCGTTCGAAAGCGCGGGCAAGATCGGAGACCGTGACCTCGCCGATGGAGTAAGGAATCTCGTAAACGGTTGGCTCGGCTTCTGGGCTACGGAAGAAGAGCTTGCTGCGTTCTTCCTCGAAAACCTTAAGCAGATCGATCGCACTGGCGAATTCGTAAGCGGTTGGCTCGATGAGCTCCAGCGGAAGTTCTTCCTCGTCCTCTTCGACTTCTTCTTTTGGCAAGAGCATGTGCGCTTTGCGTTCTAGCAGGTAGGCAAGAACGGCTAAAGCGGCGGCTGCCTCGTCTAGCTGCGGATTTTCTGACTGGAGGATGTATTCAAAGTACGCCTCGCAAACGGCTGAGAGCGGGACCGTCATTAGGTCTACTTTCTGCTCCCGCACGCATCGGAAGAGGGTTGCGAGCGAGCCTTCAAAGTGCGGGGTTTGAACGTGGATAGGCGGGGGTGAAATCACGCCGATCCCCGCCGCTAGAGAGGCCCGCGCCGCGTCGTCTTGCTTCAGCTTTTTGGGGAGGGCCCGCGATTTGGGACTGCCGATGTTGGGCGCTTTGTGGATGGATTCGCGCGGGGCATCTTGCGAGGACATGGCGAATCCGAAAAGTGGTCGCAAGAAAGATTTGGAGGTGCCGGGCGGATTCGAACCGCCGAATAACGGTTTTGCAGACCGTCCCCTTAGGCCACTTGGGCACGGCACCTAGCGACGAAACTATTATGTCACGAAGAACAATCGCGGTGCCGACCCTGAGATCGGCACCGCGAAAGATTGTTTGCTCGAAGATGGGAAAGGGTTACTTGTCGGTAAGGCTCGGACCCACGTAAGGCACGATCTTGAAGGGATACGATCCGAACGGCCCTCGAATCCACAGCCGATGCTTACCGGCGACGTTGGTGCGGAAGAACCGCCGGTTCATCTTGTCGAACTGGATATCTGTCGACCTTAGGAAGTTGCCCTCCGAGTCAAGGAGATCAACCTGAACCATCGGTTTGCCCGTAGTGTCATGCCGGAACTCGTACCATTTTTCCGCCTCTAGTTCCACTTCAAAGAGTCCGAAGCGCTTTTCGTTGATCACCGCCTCAGCCAAGGTGCCTACCTTGTATTCAGGACCCGTTAGCGTAGACCGAACAAGAGTGTAAGAACCCGATCCGCCAAATCCTAGACAGTTAATCCTTACCAGGAATGTATCTGCCGAGGGGTAGTACAAGTCGTCGGCCACGCGCAGGTTGGAGCGGTTGCTCATGGAGTTCAATCGATCACCGGTGAGCGAGAAGATATCCAGCTGAGGGGCAAACCCTTTCGCTTGCAGAGCAATTCGCATCAGCTCCGACTTGGTGGATTTCACTAAGAAGAACTTCGATTCGCCGATGGCAAGATCTGCCTTAAACTCCTTGCCTTCCTCCCAAACTGGCAATTTCTGTGTATTGGCAATCTTTACTTCCGAAGGAGTTCGTAAGTAAGAACGCAAGAATAACTTAACCGTGCCTTCTCCATGGAAGAGGTGAATGACGTCTCGGTTGTTGCCAAGCGTGGGCATAAAGAGGGTTGCACCACCAACCGCGGCGATCCCTTCATCGGCATAGCTGGCTCTCCTGCGTCCCGGATAATCCCAGGCGATGTTGATTCCGGGATTTCCGGAAAACTTCGTCTCGACAAATTCTTTCGCCGTGACTGGAAATTCCAAGACATGGATCCTGTCATCTGGCAGTGCGACGGACAGAACACCTTCTTTGGTCAACGTTTTTGCTTCGATTTCGCGCACAGACCATTCGATCTTTGTAGAAAAGGGGTTGTTTGCTTCGACGAATATGGGGCCGTCTACCTCGGATAGAATTGTCTGCCCCCCAACGTTTTGAGCAACGATTTGACCGTCTCGACCATCAAGTCCAGAGGGACCAATTACGCGGATGGGCTGCAACATCACGCGAGCTCTGGGATTCATGTCTGCTCGCATACCTTCTAATCTGTTGAAATCGTAGTAACGTCCCTTTTTTGCGTCGATACGAAAGAGCATCGGTTGATTAGGGTTTGGAGTGACCTCTGCGGTTCCCGAGGGAGTGGATAAATCCACCGTTGTCGCCAGGCGCGAATGGAGCATGAACCTGCCACCTGCGGCAGACCGAAAGCTGAGAACCTTTAAAGTGATCGTTTCGCCCTTCTTGGAGTGGTAGGTCAGGAACGGGGATTGCTCACCTTCCGCGCGATCGTCATTTTTGGCGAGCTCGGCTCCCTTCTCATCGACAATGGATAATGCAGCGTCGAAGGAATCGGTCTCAACTCCGCAGAGAAGGGTCTGACCCGGTTCGAGCTTGAATTTGAACTCAACCCGATCTCCCGGCGTCAAGATCGCAGATTTCGTTTCCCAGTAACCACCTGGTTGATCGACCTTTTTTGCGCGTCGGACTTCTTCGTCGGAGAGCCGGTAGGATGGACTGAGTCCGCCGCCGCCCATTCCGCCGCCCATGCCTCCCATGGACCCGCCTTGACCATAGCCCTGCGCGCTACCCTGCCCAAGTGCGAGCGGGAGCAAGAGAACGATCAACCCCAAAACGGATGCGGCGCGAAGCGGTGCCTTAAAGGAATTCATGGTGTGTACCTATGGCCGGGTCTTGTGGATCTCCGCCCAAAGGTTGGGACGCGCAGGCCGGGATTCTGGTAACGCCGGTTCTTGGCTTTTCCTTGGGGCTATAGACCCAGGGCGAATAGCTGCCCAATAAATTCTAAGTTTCTTGTAACGTCGGCGAATCCGTGACCTGTACCCATATCTGAA
>CAZAVC010000079.1:0-7754 GCA_964488265.1 uncultured Fimbriimonas sp. | reverse complement strand
TATCCACCATTTGACGTAGATTACCTGCCGTGATTCGTACCTAACGGTATGCTGAACCTTGTCGAGCGAGCGGCTGGCGAAACGCTGACTTTTGAAGAGCGATTGGCAAAGGCGGCTCAAACCGTCGACCATCGCTTGGGCGAGCTTTTACCCCCCGTGGACCTGCGCCCTAGCGAGCTCCATTCGGCAATGCGGTACAGCTGCTTGGCTCCAGGCAAGCGACTCCGACCCGTTCTTTGTCTTCTCGCCGCGCAAGCCGTTGGTGCGTTGCCTATTCGCGCTCTCGATGCCGCCTGTGCGGTGGAGATGATCCACTGCTTTTCGCTTATCCACGACGATCTTCCCGCGATTGATAACGACGACCTACGCCGCGGGCGACCCACTTGCCACGTTCAATTTGGCGAGGCAGTAGCAATACTCGCGGGAGACGCACTCTTTGCTCTTGCCTTCGACACCCTGGCCCGAGTAGAAGGCGAACCTGCAGCGGTTCTGCGATCCATGCGCGTCCTCACTCATGCGGTCGGGTCCGATGGTCTGGTAGGCGGTGAAACCGTCGATATCCTCAGCGAAGGAAAGGCGGTTGATCGCGACACCCTGGATTACATCCACACTCGCAAGACGGGCGCCCTCATTTCCGCAGCGGCTGAGATTGGGGCGATCCTAGGAGGAGGGACCGAGGTTCAGATTCGCAAACTCCGCGAGTACGGCGAAAAGATCGGCCTTGCCTTCCAAATTGCCGACGACGTCCTGAACGAAACGGGCACCCCTGAGCAACTGGGCAAAGCGGTGGGTTCGGATCGGGAGCGACAGAAAGCCACTTACCCGGCGCTGTACGGTCTGGAAGCGTCGCGAGTGCGCGCCTTGGAGCTTGCCGACGAATCCGCAAAATTGGTCGAAGGCATGCACCAAGAACAGATGCTCACCGCCATCGCCCGATACAGTGTCGAACGGCTGAATTAGGTTCGATTTTGGGGATAACTTGTGGATAACCCACTGGTTTTTTCCACTCCCGAAAAGTCTTTCCATTTAAGTGGTTCACACTTAATTTAGCTGGTGCTTTTCTAGCGATTCCTCCGTCCTCTTTAACACAAGGATCGTAGGGAACGCGCTGCCGGAAATGGACGACGGTAGCGGGGGCAAAGGCATTGGAAGCCACTGCAGAGGATCCATGAGGCCAGAAAACTTGTTTGAAAATCAAGCCACGATCAAAGTCATCGGCGTAGGTGGCGCCGGTTGTAACGCCGTCAATCGCATGATCAGCGAGGGCGTCGTTGGCGTTCACTTCATCGGCATGAACACCGATGCTCAAGCCTTGAACCTAAGCCGAGCAGGCACCAAGGTTCAACTCGGTGCAGACCTCACTCGAGGGCTGGGTGCGGGTGGCAACCCCACGGTCGGCGAGAAAGCCGCTCGCGAAAGCGAGAAAGAGATCGACGCGATTCTCGATGGAGTTGACATGGTGTTCATCACCGCCGGCATGGGCGGCGGAACCGGAACCGGTGCGGCCCCTGTAGTGGCGGAGATCGCTCGACGAAAGGGCATCCTCACCGTTGGCGTCGTCACCAAGCCGTTCCTGTTCGAAGGTCCCAAGCGCACGCGACTGGCTCGCGAGGGCGCCGAGCGACTCAAGGATCACGTCGACACCCTGATCACCGTTCCCAACGATCGACTGCTGGACTTTGTTGAGCGCAAGACCACGATGCAGCAGGCCTTCGCCGCTGCGGATGACGTTCTGCGACAAGGCGTTCAAGGCATCAGCGACATCATTCTTCTGCCCGGCATCATCAACGTCGACTTTGCCGACGTTCGATCGGTGATGAGCAACGCGGGTGTCGCGCTCATGGGTCTTGGAAAGGGCATGGGCGAGCAACGAGCCAAGATGGCTGCTCAGAATGCTGCCAACTCTCCGCTCTTGGAAACGAACATCCAGGGTGCCAAGCGACTGTTGGTCAACATCACCGCCGGTCAAGACTTCTCGCTCGGAGAAGCTCACGAGGCGATGGAGTACATCCTTCAGTTCACCGACGCATCGGATGCGGACATCATCATGGGTCACGTCATGCGAGACTCCGGCGATGGCGAAGTTCAAATCACCCTCCTTGCGGCAGGCATGGATACCACGTCGCAAACGGTTTCTCAAGCGGTCAATCACGAAGTCTTCGTGAACGAGCCCCGAGTTTCCAATCCGGCTCGGATCTCCGACCCTGGCGTGGTGAATCAAGCCGTGGTCGACACCGCAACCGTGAATCCGGCTCAACCCGCGAATGCGGCGGCTGGCTTCCAACCCGCGCCCATCAGCATCGACGAGCTGAATCTCGACATCCCAACCTTCTTGCGACGCCAGAAGTTGGGTCAGTAAGCCTTCCAACAATAGAAAGAAACCAGACAATCAAGTTCCGGAGCCTCTGGAATTGCCGCTACCCGTGAGCCTTGGGTAGCGGTCTTTTTGTGTCTTCTTTTACGACCGTGTCTGGTTCGAGATCGATCTGAAACGCGTATCTTCTCGCGCTGACGGAAGCCGCTTTTGGGGGCGTGATCCTTGATTCCCATTCCCGACGTGATCGTAACAGGCGCTAGAAGGGTCTGAAAAGCATGGGTGGTCTCGCTGGAGCCCAATACGGACTAGTAGTCAGGGTCCGGACCAAAATTCCCCTCTATGGAGGGGTGGTCCGAAGGACCGGGGTGGTTCCGGTCGACTTGCTTGTCACCCCGCAAACATTTGTTGAGGTGTTCTCTGGGAAAGAAATCGGAGCTGCGATCGATTCTGCCGACCACCCCGCCCCTGTCGGGGCACCCCTCCACGGAGGGGAATTATTTGCGTCTCTCTCAATCAAATGGTCGGGTGCAACAAAGATTTTGGAAAGGTCCGGAGGACCGTCCAGACTGTTAGCCCAGACCGCTAGGTCTGGGTCGGTATCCGCCGCAAGGTTAAAGGTCCGGAGGACCGACCAGATACACCTTAAGCAAGCCTTGTTTCACACATTGCCAAACCGATGTAGCTTAAGAATTCCGGCCTCTCCTTGTAATCTCAAGGATCCTGCCTGTATTTCCGAAAGGCTGGTGTATAAAGTACTATTCGTAAATCAAGGTCGTTCTCATATCCCATCGTGCTCTGCAGAGCTGATTTACCAACGGAAAGGTGACTGAATGATGCTAGCTCTAACCACTGGATTGGTTGTTTTGACTTCGGGTCCAACTGCGCCGCCCAAGGTCTCGATGATGATCGAGAACTACTACTGGAAAGTGCCGATTGGTCAAGAGCGGCGCTTCAAAGAAGAGCGAGGCGACTGGGTGATCTCGGTGCTTCTGTCTCGCGAGGCGGAGGACTACGCACCGAGGTATGGCTGGGCCAAGGAAAAGCCTGGTTGGGGTAGGTCGCCTGTTCTGCGATCCAAAACCAGTATTAAGCGAGTCGACCTTATCTATAAAGGTAACCACGTCGTCGTTCGCACGGGGTTGAAAAACTTATACAACATGGGTTGGGTGCGCTTCGATCTCGTCTCTGGTGGCTTCGATATGACGATGGAAATTACCGCTTACGAGGATGAGTCGCAATCGTACGACGTCTTATCTTCCTACCGAATGCAAGGTATTCGGAGAGTTGTTAAAGACATGACAGAGGAGGTGGTTGTTGAAACGCGCTCCTTTCGTCCAATCAACTGGCCTTCTATCTTCTAAGAACATCTTGCTGCGATGAAAACCGTAACGGTAGCTTCTGATAATGTTCGCGTGCAGATAACCATGCTGTCTGGTCAAGCAGACGACATTGGATCGCTACGTTGTTCGGTGGAATGGGATGCAACCGGCATTGGCAGATTCTCAAATGAAGCCTACTTTTATGTAGAAGACCTAGAGAGATTTCATCATCAGATAAAGGAACTCTCTAGAGTTTCCGTAGGTGAGACTGAAATTCAATCCGTCGAAGAAGAGGCGCATCTGAGTGTCGGATATGAGAAGGGCCGGATCTTGGTCCGGGGGGTCCTAATCGACCGTACAGCGGCAAAACTAGAATTCAATTTTGAGACGGACCCAGGCCACTTAAGCAGGTCGTGACGGCAATGTGATCATCTCAAGATATTGCTGTGTTTAGAAAGCTATCCAAATTCTCACTGAAACCAAAGATACGGCTCGGCGAACTCCAGCACGTTGCCCGCTGGATCGTTGAAGTAGATCGACCGAGATCCGTTCGACCAAGTGCGCTCTTGGATGATCGTGATCCCCGCCGCCTCCAGGTTTGACTTCCACGACTCGATCTCGCCCGGTTCGGCTCGAAACGCGACGTGACCGATTCCGGTCATTCCGTGAGGAGGAACCCCTGCGTCGTTGATGATGGTCTTACTTGCCTTGAAGACGATGAGGACAGAGTCCTCCAACTTCATAAACAGGTCCCTATCCGGATCAAACGAGATCACCTCGAGACCAAGGGTGTTCGCATAAAACTTGTGAGCCGCTTCTAAATCCTCGGCGTAAAGGATGGTTTCCAGTATTCGCATCAGGTCTCCGTTTCGCCCGTCTGGTTGGGCGAATGTACGCGTTTCTACGACTGAAGCAAAGTGGCGGCTCCCGAGAGTAGGACCTGCGACCTACCGACTCAGAGCAATCCTTCTGGAACCGAGTAGCTTCCGCGATAAACCGTTTGAGCCTCGCCGGAGATGGTGAGCGGCAGATTCCAGCCGTCGGCCTTTACCCAAACCGTTCCGCCCGGATTGCGAACCTCGACGACTCCATACTGCTTAGTTCGACGCAAATAGTCCGCCGCCGCCGCACTGGATCCGGTGCCGCATCCCTGCGTCTCGCCGACTCCACGCTCCCAAATTCGAATGGCGAGCACTTTGGGCTCTACAACCTTGGTCCAGATGATGCTGGTTCGCTCGGGAAACTTGGAATCGACCTCGATCTTCGCGCTCACAGAAGCAAAGCCTTCGTCGTCGGGAAGTTTGTCGGTTGGGATCACCACGTGGGTGGAACCTGTGGTCAAAGCACTGCCGAACAAGCTAAGTGGGATGCCAGAATCCATGCCGGACCAAATGGTCGTATCGACCAGCGGTCCAAGAGCG
This sequence comes from uncultured Fimbriimonas sp., assembly GCA_964488265.1. Classification (GTDB taxonomy): domain Bacteria; phylum Armatimonadota; class Fimbriimonadia; order Fimbriimonadales; family Fimbriimonadaceae; genus Fimbriimonas. The sequence continues at coordinate 2,697 of CAZAVC010000079.1, read as the reverse complement.
GTGTGCGGAACCTTGTCTGGCTCGTAGGAAGCGAGCCCGAGGGTGGAGTCGATTCGGCTTCCTTCAATGTGAATCGGAACGGTTCGCTCGCGGTGGAACATCGAAAAGTCGTTGCCGACCCAACCAAGATCGTTGGCGAGCTTCGCCGCCACTCGAATCCCGTTCCCGCAGAAGTCTTCCGTCCCATCCGGATTGAACATGCGAAGTCGAACGCCGTCGCCTTCTTTGTGGATGGTGAGCAAACCGTCTCCGCCAACCCCAAAGTGTCGGTCGGACATCATCGCCGCAAGGCGATGCAGCGCGCTGGAAACTTGCGGACTATCGATCGGCACGTTCGCCCCGAGCAGAGCTGCAACGTCATTCGTCAGCAGAACGGGAAAGTCGTTGCCAATCGCCTCCATCTTCACAAAGGGAAGGGTGCGAACTGCGCCGCTCAACAGAGGTGCTCCAATCGACAAGTGGCGGTTCGATTGATCTCGTGGAACCAAGTTCCGTCTGGGCTCACCATCGGGATCCACCAAGCGCCGGGGCGACGATTAGCGTTTTGCAGGCCCTTCGTTGCCTGAACGGCTTCGCGAATCATGCGAAGTCGCTTCATCTCTGCTTCCAGCTCCAACTGCCGGCGGCGATCGTGGGCATCCACCGCTTCTCCGGTTTGCGCGGCGGCGGCTTGGGTGTGTAGGGCGCGGTGAAGCTGAGATTTCACGGATCGCATCTCTGATTCGATCTCGGTCGATCGCGCCTTGAACGCTTCTCGCCTGGCGAGAGCGGACTGTGCAGCCTGCTGCTCAAAGATTTCGGCTCGGAAGTGATCGCCCATTTGCTTCTGGACTTGTTGGTGTTTGGACTTCAGTTCATCCAAATGTGCGTACAGAGATTTTCGTTCGGTCCTGGCCGAATCCACGTCATCCCGCACGCGATCCAGCCGAGAGTGAATCGAGAGATACTCGTTTGCCACTTCTCTCCACGCCCCTCCGACCTTCTCGTCGAGGTACCGAATCAAGTCGATTGGACGTCGCAACGATCCCATCTTGGTGAGAACTTCTTGCTGCTCTTCCGCAACCGACTTCCAGCGAGCCGCAAAGCTGGGCGCGCAGAGATCGTCGGTGCCAAATGGTCGTTTGAGTTCCGGCGGGAGCTTCAACCACGCCTTCACCTGAGCAAGCGAATCCCAGGTTGCGTATTGAATCCGAACGATGGGGTAAGTGTGGAAGCACCCCCCGTTGAGTCCGCTCAGCTCTTCATGAAGCCGTGCCGATGACGTGACGTACGAGCTTGCACCTTCGTGGAAAACGAACGCGAACTCTCTTGAGAGCATTCCAATAAGAGTCACTGCCTTGCCGACCAACACGCACTTGTCGCCCAATCGGTCTTCAATAAGGGCAGCAAGTTCTTCGACGGTCTCCAGAGGCTTGGCGAGATGGAAGAAGATCGGCTTCGGCGTGTTGATGACCACGCCTCGTTTTCCGAGGCGAATGGTTCCTCGACCCTTGCCCGGGACCACGAGGTCAAACGGAATCGCGCCCGTGCCGAACTTGTCCAGTTCGTAAATGCCCGAAGCGGATGCAATCGCACGGTCGTATGCGGCCTTAGCCTCGGTTCGAGTCTGTTGGTTGACGAAGAATCTGAGAAGTTCGAACCGGGGCAGGGAAGCAGTCGATCGGTTGAAGCGGAGCAGTTCTGTGGTCTGGGTCGTCTCGATGGCGAGCTTCTCCCCTGCGACCAACGAAAACATCTCTGGGAGCATTGCTCGGTATACGCAAGCAACCGTCTTTCCGGGAAGATCCAGGAGGTCGCAAAGCTTGGTATGAATCTCGTCGGCGACCTTGCGAGCCGCCTCTCTCGATTGGCCGGTGGTCAGCTCAATCGAAGAATCCAGCGCCCAGTTCAGCGTTTTGCAAAGCTCTTTTGCAAGGGCTTGAGCCGGAATCTCGGCGGTTACGGGTGGCCGCTCGTCTAGCGACACAATGCCGCGCCATCCCCAAGCTTCGGTGGCTTCGTCCAAAAAGTTGGGGTCGGCTTGCTCTAGGCGATCGATCTTGAGGCCGGCTTGCTTCAGAATTTCTCGGGTGACCACCGTCTCGGAGCCGAACAGAGCTGAGAATTCGCCTGCCGCACTCCACAGTCCGCGAGTGCTGCCGTCGTTGTGTGGCAAAGCGGTGAACTGTCCCTTGCGATGCTCGCCGCTCGGAATCTTTGCAAAGTAGTCGGTATCGTGAATTCCGGCAACGAATCGGCGACCGCGTTCGAGCGCAAACTTCGCCAAGCCCGCTTTCATGGGCTCGTCCCAAAAAATGGTTTGCCCTAAGGCTAGAAGGGGAACACCAGGGGCAATTCTATCGAGTTCGTCCAGAGCCCACTGAAGGCCGTGGTAGTCGGTTTTTTGGGAGGCCGAACAACAATCGGGCTCGCCCGCAGTTGCAGGCGCATCAGACGCGGCGATCGTACAGTTGGCGACGCTCTCCATGAACTCTTCTTGTGTGGGGCCTGACCCGTTGGCTGATACTCAGTGAGTTAGGCTACGAACACTTTTCATTGTGGCAAAGATGCTCGGAACTTCCAATGCATTCTCGCCCTGAAAGGTTCCTATGCCTCGTTCGCACGATTCGTTTCATTCCGATGTGCCGAACCGTCACTCCACAGTTTCAAATTGCGCCGGGTCTCGTTCCAGCATCTCTCTAACGGGCGCGGGAATCG
>CAZAVC010000078.1:0-7809 GCA_964488265.1 uncultured Fimbriimonas sp. | reverse complement strand
GCAGAAACGGGTCGATTAAGAGGGAAGAAAGCCGTAAACTGTAGGCGTTCATGACCTATCGCCTAGACGAATCTCAGTGTCGCAATTTAGAAATCTCGACGCGCAAAGAGTGGGTCCTTCCTAACGGAATTGGCGGATATGCGATGGGTACGGTTTCCGGCATCAACACCCGGAGATACCACGGACATCTCATCGCCTCGACTCATCCACCTACGGGCCGGATGCTCTTGCTAGGAGGCGTGGACGCCACGGCTAGCTTCGGCGGAACCCGTCTGCCGCTCAGTTCCAATCAGTATCCAGGGGTCATCTATCCCGATGGCTTCGCATACTTGAAAAGCTTCGAAGCTACAGATCACGACGTCACCTGGCGGTACGCCCAAGGATCGGTTTCTATCGAGAAGCAACTCGTGGTCGAGCGTGGAAGGAACGCTATCAAGATTCGATACACGAACAAGGGAAAGAAAGCGGTGGAATTGGCCCTGAGACCTCTTGTGTGCCATCGAGATCATCACAGCGACTTTTCAGAGCGTGGTGGTTATCCACAGAGCATTGAGTTCGGTGAAGACATCACCATCGTGACTGAGGGAGAAACGTCGATCGTTTTTGGTCACACCGGCGCGAAGCGTATTCCTGTTCACGGATGGTACTACCGTTTCGAGCACGCCCGCGAAACCGATCGGGGATTGCATCCGCGAGACGACCTGTACTGTCCTTGCGAGTTCAAGGTCGACCTTCAAGCGGGACAGACATTCACACTCTTGGTGAGCGATCAAGAGGGCGAATCGGATGCCGACCTACCCGAAGAGGCGGCAAACACTTCCGCTTCGCTTAAAGCAGCTCTGGAGTCTGCGGCGGCTAAGTTTGTGGTCGAAACAAATCGGCGCAGTTCGATCCTTGCCGGATACCCGTGGTTCACCGACTGGGGTCGCGATACGATGATCTCGCTGCCGGGGATCTTGCTCGCCTCTGGACGATACCAAACCGCTCGCGAGCTTCTCACTGCCTATGCCAGTCAGATACGCCGTGGCCTTATTCCCAACCGCTTCGTGGAGCGGGGAGAAGAACCCGACTACAACACGGTAGATGCGACCCTCTGGTTTGCGAACGCAATCTATCGGACCCTCGAAGCCGAATGGAACGATGAGTTCGCCCGGAGAATGTTCTCGGCGCTCGAGGATGTTGTGGAATGGCATCGCAACGGCACGGACTTCGGAATTCATGTGGATCCGGCCGACGGCCTTCTTTGTCAGGGTGAGCACGGCGTTCAGCTCACGTGGATGGACGCTAAGATCGGCGACTGGGTGGTGACTCCAAGACACGGCAAACCTGTCGAGATCAACGCCCTTTGGATCAACTTGCTCCGAGTGGTGGAATGGATCGGCGGGAAGATCGACGCCAATACGGATGAGGTTGTCAAACTTGCCGAACTGGGCGAATTGAACTTTGAGACGAAGTTTTGGCACGAGCATCGAGGTCACTATCTCGATACGTGCGAGCCAAACGATGCGAGCTTGCGACCCAATCAAGTGCTGGCGATGTCGCTTCCTTTCTCGCCCGTCAACCCAGACCACGCGAAGAGGGCCCTCGAGGTCGTCCGGAAAGAACTGCTCACCCCGGTAGGGTTGCGTACGCTCGGGCCAAACGAGCCAGGTTACAAGGGTAGGTTTGAGGGCCCTCTTCCCGAGTTGGATGCCGCCTATCACCAGGGCACCGTTTGGCCTTGGTTGCTCGGTCCCTTTGTTACTTCGCTCGTGAAGTTCACGGGTGATGTTGCTGAGGGTCGTCGAATTGTGAAGGAAGCCCGCGAAATGCTCTCCGAATGTGGTCTCGGGGGAATCTCGGAAGTCTACGACGGGGATGCTCCACATCGACCGAACGGATGCCCCTGGCAAGCGTGGAGTGTCGCCGAGATTCGTCGAGCATGGGTCGAAGAACTCGGTGGAGACTAAGCCGGTAAAGGCCTAGTTTTGCCCGCCAAAAGGTGGTCATCAATCGTCTAGACATGTCTAGACGACGAACTATTCGTCGAGCCCCATTTTTTCCGTATGTGTAAATCCTTCGTTCACCTCCATAACCACACCGAATACTCGATGCTTGACGGTGCCAATCGGGTCTCAGACCTGATCAAGCAAGCTGAAAAATTTGAAATGGAATCCATGGCGATCACTGACCACGGGGTCATGTTCGGCGCGATGGAGTTCTACATGGAGGCGAAGAAGAAAGGAGTCAAGCCGATCCTTGGAGTCGAGGCTTACATTGCTCCGAGCGGAATCTCCGCCCGCGGAGGAAAGAGCGACCGGGAAGCTTTTCACCTTGTCCTCCTCGCGAAGGATCTCGAGGGCTACCGAAACCTCTGCAAGATTTCAACCATCGCCGCCCTAGAAGGCTACTACTACAAACCCAGAATCGATCACGAAATTCTTCGCAAGCACGCCAAGGGTGTGATAGGCACAACCGCATGTTTAGGATCGGAGGTTTGCCAGGCTTTGATGCAAGGGAATTACGATCGGGCGCAGTACCTAGCCGGAATGTACAAGGAGATCTTTGACGAGGGCTCGTACTTTGTGGAGTTGCAAGATCATGGCTTGCCTGAGCAACACGAGATCAAGGATTCCCTGGTTCGCATCTCGCGTGAGTTAAAGCTTCCGCTCATCGCGACCAACGACGCCCACTATCTTTGTCGATCCGACGCCAAGCCTCACGACGTCCTGCTCTGCATCCAGACGGGTGAGTTGGTTGCCAATACCGACCGTCTAAAGTTCAACACCCAGGAGTTCTACATCAAGTCTCAAGAGGAGATGTCTGATCTCTTCAAGGAGCACCCCGAAGCCCTTGAGAACACGGCAATGGTGGCTGCAATGTGCAACGTCGAGTTGGACAAGCAGCGAGCCCCCATGCCTCAACCCGATGTTCCCGAAGGGAAGACCAACTTCCAATACCTTCGTGAACTAGCGGAGCAGGGATTGAAAGATCGGTGTACAGAGGCCGAACGCAAACTTGAGCGGCTGGAGTACGAACTTGGCATCATTGAGCAGACCGGATTTGGCGACTACTTCCTTCTTGTGAAGGAGTTCGCACAGGCAACTCGCGACCGAGGCATCTACTTTGGTGTGAGAGGTTCGGCAGCAGGCTCCCTTGTTTCCTACACATTGGGAATCACTGACGTCGATCCCGTGGATTACGACCTCACGTTCGAGCGGTTCTTGAATCCGGAGCGAATCTCCATGCCGGATATCGACATGGACTTCGAGGACGCTCGTCGTGACGAGGTGATCGATTACGTAACCGAGAAGTACGGCAAAGACCACGTTGCGCAGATCATCACGTTTGGAACGCTCGGCGCCAAGGCGGCGATCAAAGACTGCGGACGGGTGCTTGGCTACACCCCCCAAGAAACGGATCGGATCACGAAGGCGATTCCGAATGCCCCCGGCATGACTCTTCAGAAGGCACTCAAAGAGAGTGCTGAATTCCGAGACATGGTTGAGAATGATCCCCGGGTCAAAGACCTCTTGGAGACCGCTAAGAGCGTAGAAGGCATGGTCCGAAATGCGGGTGTTCATGCGGCGGGTGTCGTTATCTCAAAGGACCCTCTGGTCGATTACGTGCCTCTTTATCGGGGTAACGATGGACAGGCGGTGACCGCTTTTGAGATGGGAATCTTGGAGAAGATCGGCCTTCTCAAGATGGACTTCTTGGGTCTGTCGAACCTAACCGTTCTTGCTAAATGCGTCGAGAACATCGAGCGAACCACCGGAGTGCGCATCGATCCGCGACAAGCGGTCGAAGACGACCAAAAAACTTGGGACATGCTTGCACGCGGCGAAACGACGGGCGTGTTCCAGCTAGAAGGCGGCGGAATGACTCGGTGGCTCGTCCAACTCAAGCCCCAGAACGTCCGGGAACTCGCCGCAATGATCGCGCTTTACCGGCCAGGACCCATGGAGCACATTCAGCGCTTCATCGACACCAAGTTTGGTCGGATCGCCGTGGAGTATTTGGACCCCCGAATGGAGCCTCTGCTGAACGAGACGTACGGAGTCATCGTTTACCAAGACCAGGTCCTTAAGCTCGTGCAGGCGCTTGCCGGGTTCAGCCTCGGTAAGGCAGACATCCTGCGTCGGGCCATGGGTAAGAAGGACGAAAAGGCTATGGCGGGCATGAAGGTCGAGTTCATGGAAGGAACCTCCGCAATTGGAATTTCCGCCGAAGTTGCCGACCAGATTTGGACCCTCCTTCTCCCGTTTGCAGGGTACGCGTTTAACAAGGCGCACGCGGTCTGCTACGCCATTCTCTCCCACCAAACCGCTTACCTAAAAGCGAATTATCCGGAAGAGTACATGGCAGCTTTGTTGGCGGTCTATCGCACCAAAGAAGATCGCGTGATCGCCTTTATCGAAGAGTGCCGACGGATGAAGATTCCGGTGCTCCAGCCGGATGTGAACGTTTCGATCACCGACTTCAGCATCGACTTTATTGGCAAGAAGCGAGATAAGGCGATTCGATTCGGGCTTGGAGCCATTAAAGGAGTCGGTGACGGTGTCGTCAACGGAATCATCAAAGAGCGCGAAGAGAACGGGCCCTACACGCACCTGTTTGAGTTTACAGAGCGCGTGCGACCCTATGGGATGAACCGAACCGCGCTCGATGCGTTGATCAAAGCCGGTGCTCTTGATAGCATAGACACCAACCGCCAAAAGCTCCTGAATCAGCTTGAAGGAGCGCTCGCGTTTGCCGATCAGATTATTCGGCAACGACAAGCGGGGCAGGATTCTCTGTTCGGCGAGGACTCCGGAGATGTGACAACGGCCTACCCAGTTTTGCCAGATGCCGATGCGTTAGACCGAACGACCAAACTTGCACTGGAAAAGGAGGTCATGGGCATCTACGTTTCGGACCACCCTCTGCGAGGTTTGGAGCGAGTGCTCAAGCAAGCATCGACCCACAGTTGTGCCCAGATCGAGGAAACGCCCGAGGGCACTCAAGTCAAAGTGTGCGGAGTCATCGCGGCCGAGCGCTCGTTCTTGACCAAAGCCGGAAAGAAGATGTGCACGCTTATCTTGGAGGACTTCTCCGGGGTTGTTTCGATCACGGTCTCGACAAACGCTTACGAGCGGCTTCGAACGTTCATTGCCAAGGACTCGGTGGTGCAGATCTCGGGCCGTCTCTACATGGATCGGTTCAAGGAAGAGAAGATCGCCCTTTCTTGCGACGATATCAAGCCTCTCGAAGTCAGCCAGCAACTGCTTGTCGACGACGGTTATCGCGCCGAGGGTTCGCTTACGATAACGGTCGACCGTGCGACTCGGAAGCAATTGGAAGACGTCAGTCGACTCTTCCACGATCACCCGGGAGATTACGAAGTTTTCGTGCAGCTCGACCCTGTGACCGAGTTTGCGCCCCTTGCCCTACCCAAGCCTGTTCGTGTGAACGAGGCACTAATGACCACCTTGAAGCGTCTAATACCAAGAGCCAAGTTCGAACTCGTCGAAAGCAACCGATTTGGGATGCCGAACACCTCGGAAAAGGCAGCTTGGTAAAGTGAAACGAATGAAACTATTGCCTTCAATTGCAATCGCTCTTGTTGCCGCAGCCTCTTTTGCGGCGCCGGATCCGTTCGACCAGAAAGTTGCCAATTTTCAGCTACTCACCCAAAAGCCGATCCAAACCGAGCTTAAGGTGACCGAGGCTCAACGCAAGAAGATGAACGGCTTTGGTCAAACTTTTGAAAAGGAAGGGCGCGCCCTGGTCGAGAGTTATCAGAAGGCAAAGAAGCAAGTCGATGCCGATTTTCAAAAGAAAAGCTTTGCGAACCTGACCAAACTCCGCAACTCCGTTCTCGGCGTCCTAAGCGATGCTCAACTGCGGCGTCTTCGCGAGATCACGATTCAGGCTGCGGGCAAGGTAGCAATTCTTGACGTAAACGTGGCCGACCGAATCGGAATCACAAAGGCCCAGAGAGAAGCGGTGGGGAAGATGTACGGTGAGGCGCAGCAAAAGCTCCAAGGTATCCAGCAAGAAGCCCTGAAGGCGCTTGAGCCAAAGTACAAGGACAAGGAGAAGACGGCGAAGACAGACAAAGATCGCCAGGCTCTTCAAGCAGCTTTTCAAAAGGATCTCCAAGCCGAGCTGAAGAAGCGTGAGCCGAGAGCAACCGCGCTTCAAAAAGAGTACGACGCTAAAATGTCGAAGCAGATTTCAAAGGCGCAGTGGGCGAAACTGGACGCGTTGAAGGGTAAACCCTTTAAGCCAAAGGCGTAGCCACTATGACGGTTTCTGAAAAGATCCTAGACCTTCGATCAAAGGGCGAGAAGGCCCTGATTTGCTTCTTCACCGCCGGTGATCAACCGCTCGCTGAGATGGGCGCGATCATTGAAGCATTGGAAGAAGGGGGCGCCGACCTCATTGAAGTCGGCATTCCTTTTTCAGATCCATTTGGAGAGGGCCCAACTATTCAGGCGAGTAGTCAGCGGTCGTTGGATAACGGCACCACTCCGGAACAGATCCTAGAAGGATTGGCTCTTGCACCTAAGGCAATTCCCGTGGTGACCATGGGCTACTACAATCCGGTCCTTAGGATGGGTCTCAATCGGTATGCAGAGGTTAGTGCTAGCGCGGGGCTCGCCGGCACAATCATTAGCGATCTCGTGCCCGACGAGGCAGACGCATGGGACAGTGCTTCCAAAGATGCGGGGATCGAGACGATCTACCTCATCGCGCCCACCAGTACGGATTCTCGTATCGACGAGGTTTGTGATCGAACCACAGGGTTCGTCTACGCGGTTTCCCGAACGGGAGTGACGGGAGCGGAGAACTCGGTTCCGCCTGAAGTGAAGGGACTGGTCGAGCGGGTTCGGGCAAGAACAGACAAACCCGTCTGCGTAGGATTTGGCATCTCAAAACCAGAGCACGTTCGAATGGTGTGCGAGGTCGCGGATGGTGCGGTCGTTGGTAGTGCACTTGTTTCGAAACTGAACGCGGTCTGGAAAGGGGGCGAAGGGAAAGCGGAAATTGTCGCCTTTGTCCGAGAGCTTAAAGAAGCTACGAAAGGCTAACTGGACATCAAGGGACCAAACACAAAAAAGGCGCTCCTCGAAAGGAGCGCCTTTTTCTGTTCTTTGCTCGCGAGGATTAGCCGCGCGCGTAGAATTCAACGACCTGCTGCTCTTGGAAGAACTTCGGAAAGTCCTCTCGCTCAGGCAGGGCGATGATCTTGCCCTTGAAGTTAGGAACATCCACTTCGATATAAGCCGGAACCGCGGCTCCCTCAAAGTGGCTCGCCTTGGCAATGCCACGGCTGCTAGCGCGATCACGAACTTCCACCACGTCGCCAACCTTCAACAGGTAGGACGGGATGTTTACGGATCGACCGTTGACGAGAATATGACCGTGACTTACCATCTGCCGTGCTTGGAAGACCGTCTTGGCATAGCCAAGTCGCCAAACAGCGGTTGAGAGTCGCAACTCGAGCAATCTCAAAAAGTTCAAGCTCGTGTTGCCAGGCATGCGCTGCGCTTTCTTGAAGGTATTCGCGAACTGCTTCTCCAACATGTTGTAGTAGCGTCGGATTACCTGTTTAGCAAGAAGCTGCTCGCCGTACTCCGATTGTCGTCGATCCTTAAGGTTCGGACCATGCTGACCGGTCGGGTATGCGCGTTTGCTAGCCGGGCCCTTCGGGCGACCCCAGATGTCGAAGCCAACGGTTCGGCAAATGTCTGTCTTGCGTCCTCGATAAGTAGCCATAAAGCTTTCTTCTCTGGCATCTACCTACTCTCCCGGGTTTGATCCAAGTACCATCGGCGGTGCGGG
>CAZAVC010000077.1:0-7939 GCA_964488265.1 uncultured Fimbriimonas sp. | reverse complement strand
CCACGATGACAAGTGGGTGAGTTCGATCAGCTTAGGTCGTGCAGAACGCCTTTGCCACAGAAATCTCGGTTGCCAAAAGACGTAATCCGGTGACCGAAGCCATGGGCTAGGGCCATCAGCAATCGGTTGTGGGGAACGCGGTCGTACCTCAAAGATCGGCCCATCTTAAACCCAAGCCCGCCGCCAACCATCACGAATGGAATGTCGTCGAGCGTGTGCGAGTTGCCCTTTCCAAGCTCGTTGGTCCACACAATCATGGTGTTGTCCAACAAGGTGCCGGTACCGTCTGGTTCCTTGGTTTCTTGAAGTCGCTTGCACAGGTAGGCCAACTGCTCGCAGTACCACTTGTTGATCTTGGTCAACTTCTCTTGGGCTTCCTTATTGCTGTCTGGTTCGTGCGAGAGGTCGTGCTGACCCTCGCCGATTCCGAGCCACGTAAACCTGGCTTGACCCACCGAGTTGGTGTACTGCAAGGTTGAAATTCGGGTGCTGTCGGCAAGGAACGCGCTCACCATGAGGTCGATCTGGAGCTTGCTGATCTTCGGAATGTTGTCGTTATGTCGACGAACACCCGGCTCGATCTTCGGCACGGCGTGACCCACGTCGTGCTTGCGAGCCGACTGGATGTCTTTCTCCATCTCTCGCACCAATGTGAGGTGCTCTTCCAGAAGGTGCTGATCGGCTTTCGAGATCTGTGAACGGACCTTGACGATATCGTCTCTCAGTTCATCCAACACGCTCTGAAGGAGTTCCTGATCTTTCATTTGGCCGTACAACTTGTTGAACATCAGGTACGGGTCGTCCACGGGCGCAATCGGCTTGTTTCCGCCCGCATAAACCATTCGCGTCCAAGTGTCGGCGTGCTCGGGCACCATGACGCCGAACTCTAGCGACCCGAATCGCGTGCGGGTTGCTTCCGATTTCTGAAGATACGCCTTGATTTCTTGGTCGATGGATAGACCGCTCGCCCAACCTGCGGGCGTGTCCGATCCGCCTTGCACGTTTCCGGGGAAGAGTTCCGTGCCTGTGAGCAGACACCCGATTCCGCGCATGTGGTTGTCGCCGTCACCCTTCACGCGGTCGCAAACGCCGCGCAGTAACAGGGTGCGGTCCTTAAACGGCTCCAGTGGCTTGAGACTCTCTTTCAGCGTAAAGTTGCTTCCCACCTCGTCTGGCCAGAAAGTTTCTGGCACCACGCCGTCTGGGCTGAACAAGATCACCAATCGTTGCTTTTTGCGCTTTTGGGCTTGGGCAAAAGAAAGGCTAGGCAAGCCCATCAAAAACGGCATTGCCGCCGCACCCACGCCAAGGTTGCGCAGAAAGTCTCTTCGGGAAGATTCGGTCATGGTTTTGTTCGCCTTTGGAATGTTTTCGGTGGATGAGTTACGTCTTGGGAGTGGAAATGGCTTGGATAAGAATCGCCGCCATCAACTTCTTGATGTTGTAGTTGCCCTCTTTGAACTTGTTGGTTAGGTTCGGCAGGGCATTGGGTCCGTATGCGCGCACGGGCTGCTTGGTAAGGTGCTGAAAGAGCTTTTCGGTGAAAGCGGTGTGCGCTTCGTCGCTATTGGCAATGAATCGGGCGAGATCTCCCGCATCGCCGAACTTGACCGCGCTGCCGTTTCTGGCCTTGTACGCACCCGACGTATCCACGGGTTTGCCGTTGTCGCTCAGCCTCAGCTTTCCGATGGCATCGTACTTCTCAAAGGGGAAGCCCAGCGGGTTGATGAGCGCATGACAGGAATTGCACATCTCCGGCTTGGTCTGCATGGCTACCCGTTCCCGCGTGGTGAGCTTTGGGTGCAAGCTCTCGGCAAGCGGAGCAAAGGCGGCGGGAGGGGCGGCAAGGGTTCTACCCAGCATGTTGCGGGCGATAAGCACTCCCCGATGAATAGGCGAACTGCCTTCCAAGTAGGCAAGCCGGGCCAGCATATAGGGGTGAGTGAGAATGCCCGCCCGATCCTTCAGTTCCACAGGTTGGAAGTTGGCACTGCTTACGTTGCCGCCATAAAACTTAGACAACCGGTTGTTCAGCCACATCTTGTTGCTGAGCAGGAGCTGACGATAATCTGCCTCGCCGCTCCAGGCCGTGTTGGCTAAGAACAGGTCTAGCGAGGTGCGTAGATCGGCGACAGTGACCTCGTCAAAGCCGGGATACTTCTTCTGACTCTTGACGATATCGGGAATCTCATCAACCTTCAGCCAGAGCATCAGGAAATCTCGTAGCTTGACGAAGGAGCGTGGATCGTTCACCATCCGAACGACTTGTCGCTCTAATCCTTGTGGCGTATCGAGTTCGCCAGCCTGAGCGGCTCGTCTCAGTTCCTGATCGGGAAGCGTGTCCCAAAGACCAAACGAGAGTTCCGAAGCAACCGCGTACGAGTCCTTTCGATCGCCGAGTTCTCGGTAGAGGAATCGGGGCGATTTCAAGCCGAGTACGACCACCCGTTTCACCGCTTGCTCCAGAGAGAGGCCGGGAGCGAAATGCCGGTTCACGTAGGTCTCTTCCACCTCTTTCCCGAGCGGTTTCCGAAAGGCTCGGGTGAGAAAGTCTTTGCAGAATGCTTTTGCCTTATCAACCCGATCCGGAGCGTCGTCTTTGGTGCCCGCGAGTTTGTTGATCTTTGTCGAGACGTAGTCCGCGACCTCTAACGCCGCGCGAGTGGTTGCTTCGTCCCAGGCGCGGTTGACCGTGTTCCCTCGCTCGTAACCAATGCTTCGATCATCGGCAGGGAAGGCAGTTTTCGGAACAAACTTTTCGATCGACCAGTTGGGGAAGAGGTAGGGGCTCGGAATGACCTCTTGCGCCATCTTCGGTCGGCGCCACATGAGCCTAAAGTGAGCCGGACTTGGTGGAGTGTTCTTCTTTTTCTCGTCGTCGTTGACGCCGTGAGTGGACTTGGAAAACTCGATGTATACAGGATAAGTTCGGCCCCCAATCAGGTCCACAACCCCAGAGAACTCTTTCTCATTCCCTGATCGGACCCATCCATCCACAACGGGTCTGGGCTCTCCGTTGAAGTAAACGCGGGAGGATTGATCGGATTGAACGATCAACTCATACTCGCCCGTTTCTGGAGCAAAGATGCTGCCCGTCCAGGAGATCGAATAGTTGTGCGGATCGACCTTGTCCTTCTCTGGGCCTACGGTTCCGAAGTCGAAATTCACCGTGGAATCGACTCGCTCGATGATCTTGTTCTTATCGTTCCGATCTCGGTTCTTGTAGTAGGTGGCGCGGAGTCCGCCCGATTCTCCCGGGATCACGGGGTGGAAGCCGTTCACCAGATCTGTGACGGCATTGCGATACTGCCGAACGGTCATGCGGGCAAGGCTCACCCGAGCGGGTCTGTTCCGTTCCTGAGCAAGCGGTGAGTAGAACTCGGCGTGCGCGTATTCGGCAATTAACTTGGCTTGGTCGGAGGGGGTCTTCTTAGGACCTGGAGGCATTGAGCTTGCGATGTACTTCGCCAACTCGCCCGAGGTGAGATCTCCCTGAAGTGGACCGGAGAAGCCCGCTCCACCCACCCCTTTGGCTCCATGACAGGGTGCGCAGTTGGACGCAAAAAGCTGAACCCCCGTTTTGGGCGGCGTGGTCGGCTTCTTCTTAGAAGCCTGCGGATCGGCGAGACCCAGCAAAATGGGAGCCGCCGATCCTATCAGCAAGGCAACGCGTGCTAATGACTGAGACATCTTCGTCCCTTCCGGTTTAATGTTACATCAGGTTCCATTTGGAATCTGTTTCAATCTTGCATCTTGGCAAACCGAAGTGAACGAAAGACCGGGACAAGACCTTCGGGATTAAGTTGAAACCGAAGGAGGTTCAATTGTCTGCATCCAGGAAGGAACGGCCAAGTTCCTGGGCATCTGCCGGATGCTGGCACCTTTGCCCGATTGCTCCAGAAACTCGATGGAGTTCTGAATGTACGCCATGGCCTGCTTGCGAACCTTGAGGATGAATTCCAAGCGAGAAACACGCTCCTTGTCTTCCACTGACGACTTGACCTTTTCAAGCCTGTCAGCATGATCCGTCAGTTGCTTAAGCAATTTCTTGAGCAAGTGAACCTGCTCTTTGACGGTGAGTTCAGCCGTACCGATGATGCAACGAACCTGCATCACGATGGATGATAAGTAGGCTCTTTCCGATGCCTTGAGTAGACGCATAAAACACCTCCTTATGCGTTAGGTCAGGGAGAGCTTGTGCTCTCTTTCGCATCGTCTCCGAGGTTAGCTGACGGGTTAGAGCCGAAAGATGCTCTCTATCAAGCGATAGTTAACCCCTGTAGATAAACCGCGCCAAAGCAACGATTTTTCTACTATGGTTTCCCCGGTTCAACAACGACTGTTGAATTCGACGTGATAACATTATACCCCATGGAATCTGCAGGGGTAATTGAGCAAGGTTCAGAGGCGCCTCAGGCTTCCATTACAGATCATCAAAAAGATATCCGTCGTTCCATTGCCCTTGGTGCAAGACTCTCGGTTCCATTTTTGGTAATGAATGCCTTGGCAACGATCATTGCCGGCTATGGACTGTTGATGGATAGTACAGCCGTCGTCATCGGCGCAATGATTATTGCCATGCTAATGGGGCCGATCATGGGATTGGCGTTGGCAATGGTAGACGGCGATTCCGGGCTTTTCCAGAAGGCCATCGTCGCTGAGGTCCTTGGCGCGGGGATGGTGGTCTTGATTGGGGTCGCAATCGGTCGATTCCATTTTGACCTCCCCATCACCTCCGAAATACTGGCGAGAACCCAACCAAACCTTCTGGATCTGGTCGTTGCTCTCGCGGGTGGGGCGGCAGGGGCTTATGCAACCGTTTCCCCGCGAGTGGGTGTCGGGCTTGTCGGTGTTGCTATCTCAACCGCTTTGGTCCCGCCACTCACCACCGTTGGAATTTGTCTATCTCGGGGTCAGGGCATGATGGCCTCCGGTGCGTTTATTCTCTTTCTCACCAACCTTGTTGCCATCCAATGTGCTGCTTCTGTCGTTCTCTACCTCCATGGATTTCATGAAGTTACTGCAAAAAAACCAAATGATCGTGCATTCGTTCGACGCCTGATTATCGATGGTGCTCTGTTTTTAACGCTTGCAGTTTTCTTAACTTTCCAATTAAATAACACCATTGGTAGACAGCGCTTTGAGCGAGATGTAAAAGTCGTCTTGTTGCGAGAAATTAATCGGATTCCAGGGGCAACCCTCGCGGAATTAACAATTGTCGAACGAGTACAGGACCCAATTGTCGTCGCTACGGTCCGTGTCCCGAACTCCATCACTCCCAAGCAAACATCAGAGATTGAAAAGATTCTTCGGTCAGAACTTAAGTCGAAGATTGAACTCCATGTTCGCTCCACGCTGACAAAGGAGACGGTCTCTACGGGATATCTTCACGAGATCGCTCCCCGTGCGGTACCACCCGATGATCCAAACGCGAGAGGGAGCCTCGTTGAAGAAAGCCGCCCGGTCCCCGAGGGTGCCTTGGGGCAAAGCGAATCCTCCACGCAACCCGTTCCCGTAAATCTATAGGGGTCAAAAAATGGGTGGATTAACAATTGAGCGGTTAGAGGTGCTTTTGGTTGTTGCAGCGGTTGTTGCGCTGATCGCGCGCCGATTGAAGCTGCCGTACACAGTCGGCCTTGTCGTCGCTGGCGTCGTTCTAGGGCTTTTCAACATCGTTCCCGAGATCATCCTCACGAAAGAGCTGATCTTTCGGCTGTTGCTGCCGCCACTGATTTTTGAGGCCGCCTTTTTTATTCACTGGAAGGAACTGAAGGAGAACTTCGTTCCGGTTCTTGTGTTGGCGTCGGCGGGGGTCCTGGTTTCAACCCTAGTCGTTGCCGGAATGATGTCTTTCTTGGGTGGGTGGTCCTTCGCCGTTGCCGCTGTTTTCGGGGCACTGATCGCGGCGACCGACCCTGTGTCGGTCATTGCGATGTTCAAAGACCTCAAGATTGAAGGTCGATTGAAACTCCTCGTCGAATCTGAGAGCCTCTTCAACGATGGTATAGCGGCTTTGCTCTTCTCCGTGGCTCTTGTCGGAGCGACAGGCGGCGCGCTCACGGGTGGAGTCGTCGCCTCTACACTCCTGCGGGAAGTCGGCGGAGGCATCCTTTGCGGAGGGCTCGTCGCTGGGCTAACGCTCTTCCTTGCCGGAAAGACAGACGATCACTTGGTAGAAGTTACATTTTCTGTGGTCGCAGCGTTTGGCGCCTTCTTGCTTGCCGACTACTTCCACTGCTCGGGAGTGCTTGCGGTGCTTGTCGCAGGGTTGATGATCGGCAACTTGGGAAATATTGGTGCGATCACTGTTCACGGACGAGCGGCTGTCGGCGCGTTCTGGGAGTTCGCCGCGTTCGTCGCCAACTCGATTATCTTCCTGCTCATCGGAGTGCGAGAGATGGCTTTGCTAGATGATTTTTCCCGTCATCTTCCGCTGATTGGACTCGGCATAGGGTCTTCGCTGATTGCCCGAGGGATTGGCGTGTACGGAATATCTGCCCTCCCTCGCAAACCTGGGAATCGCGTGCAGATGGAGTATCGGCACGTGATGGTTTGGGGCGGACTCAAGGGCGCCATCTCCCTTGCCCTCGTCCTTGGCTTGCCCGAATCGTTCCCGAAGCGTGAAGAACTGATTGCCGTAGCATTTGGCGTGGTTGCGTTCTCCGTCATCGTCCAAGGAATCTCGATGCCTTGGCTCATGGCGAAGCTCAACCTCATCCCGAAAGGCGATGCCCCAACACCGATTCCTGTAGAATCACCAACGTGAAGACCACGCTATTTGCGACCGTGCACATCAAGCCGGGGATGATGGACGCCGCCCTCGCCGCCTGCGCCGCCGTTCGAGAGCCCTCGCTGAAAGAAGAAGGCTGCATCCGCTACAACTTCTACGTTCAGCCCGATTCCGGTCATGAGATCGTGTTCTACGAGGAGTGGGTGGATCGCGCGGCTCTGGATCTGCACTTCACGTTCCCGTACTTCAAGGAGTTCGGGGTGAAGCTGGGCGAGCTGGCGGAAGGTCCTGCTAGCATCCGGGTTTACGAAGTCACGGGCTACGAAGACCTCTGAGCCCCTGCACAAGCTTCCGAGATAAGAAAGGGGTTCCTCCGATTGTCGGAGGAACCCCTTTTTAGCGTTCGACCGCTTTAGAGGTTGGCGCCGTTGGAGTTGATGACGTCTGAATACCAGTAAGCGGAATCCTTAGGAATGCGCTGCTGGGTTTGGTAGTCCACGTACACCAGGCCGAATCGGAACTTGTAGCCCTCGTACCACTCGAAGTTGTCCATGTACGACCACTGGAAGTAGCCCTTGATCTCCACTCCGTCCTCGCCTGCGCGTTGGAACTCGCGGATATAGCGATGCAGGAAGTCGATGCGCTGCGGATCATGAACCTTTCCGTCCAGAGCCACCCAATCGGAAAGGCCCATACCGTTCTCGGTGATCACGATCGGCTTCTTGTACTTCTCATAGAAGAACTTCGGACCCCAATACAGAGCGCTCGGGGTGATCGGCCAGTGGTAAATGGTTCGACCCATGCCTAGGTGATGGGGCACGTTTTCGATGGTCCCGTTCGGGCCCGCCTTCACGATTCCCGCGTTGTAGATGTTGGCGCCGTAGAAGTCCAACGGCTGGCAAATGATTTCCATGTCGCCCGCTTTTGGCTTCAGGTGCGACTTCTCGAACGCCTCGGCAACCACCTTCGGATACTCGCCCAAGAAGACGGGATCGTTCCAGAGCGCGGTGCTCCAAAGATCCAGGTCTTGCATCTCCATGGTGCGCTTTCGGGCCGCTTCCACGTCTGCCGGATCGTCGGTGGCGGGGATCACACAAACGCCAACTGGGGCCCAGCCGATCTCGCACGGACCTTGCGAGGTGGCTCGAATCGCCTGAACGCACTTACCGTGACTCAGGAGAGCGTTGTGCGATGCCCAAAGAAGCTCCT
>CAZAVC010000076.1:0-8079 GCA_964488265.1 uncultured Fimbriimonas sp. | reverse complement strand
CTCACCGTTCTCGGTAACGACCATCGAGCCGACGGGCGCGGTGCCTTGGATGTTCGAGATGTCGTAACCCTCAACACGCATGGGTAAGTTCGGGAGTTCCAACTCTTCTTGGAGCTGAGCCATCGCTTCCGCTGCCCAGCTCTCTTTCGCGGCGAGCTCTTGGGTCATGGCGTCCAGAGCCAGTTGCGCGTTGTTCGCCGCCATGTCGACCAAACGAAGCTTCTCGCCGCCCTGCGGGACCTCCACGTTTACCGCCGCTCCTCGCTTTTGTCGCAGCCAGCTTTGAACGATGTTGCGCTCCTCAATATCAACGGGCAGCAGAATCTCGCGTGGGACTTCAGGAGCTTCGGCGTAGTACTGCTTCACAAACTCCTGAACCGCCTCCCCTGGGGCTGAGTCCGCCGACCCATCCAAGATGAACTGTCTTTGCCCAATCAGCTTGCCGTTGCGAATGTAGAGCATCTGAATCGCGGCGCCGCGTTCGTCTTTGACCACCGCAATCACGTCCTGATCCGACTCGCTGTCGGAAAGCACCTTCTGCTTTTGAAGGATGTGATCTAGTGCTTGCAGACGGTCTCGAAGTTTCGCCGCACGTTCGAATTCGAGATTCTCCGCCGCCTCGGCCATCTCCAATCGCATCTCTTCCACCAGGCCGTCTTCCTTGCCCTTCAGGAATTGATCCACCTTGTCCACCACCTCGGCGTACTCCTTTGCGTTTGCCAATCCTGCGCAAGGGGCAAGGCATTGCCCAAGGTGGAAGTACAGGCATGGGCGTTGTTCCTCTCGTCCTGACCAACTCTTGCCGCACGGAATGAGAGGAAATACCTTGTGCAAAATCTGCAAGGTGTCTCTCACGGAGAATGCGCTGGTGTAGGGGCCGTAATACTTGCCCCCATCCTTCTTTGGACGGCGCGTAAAGAGAACCCTCGGAAACTTTTCGTTGGTGATCGTGATGTACGGGTAGCTCTTGTCGTCTCGCAGTCGAACGTTATACGGCGGACGGTGTTCTTTGATCAGATTGCATTCAAGAACGAGTGCCTCGATTTCTGTGTCGACAACGATCCATTCAAGGTCTCGAACCTTTTGCACCAAGCGGCTGATTCTTAGCCCATGCTTTGCAGACGGCTGGAAGTAGCTCCGAACCCGGTTTCGAAGATTGATGGCCTTACCAACGTAAAGAACCTCTCCCTTTTCCCCTTTGTGGATGTAGCACCCTGGCTGAGCAGGGAGCTGCTCCAGTTTTTGGGTTACCGTGTCGGGAAGCGCCTTTTTCGGCATGGGACCTCGTTTCTACGACGAAGCGTACCGTGCGGATGCTTCTGAACGATCTGCCAACGACCCAGGCTAAACGCAGGTCGTGATGCGGTGATACTGTTCTGCCAACGCGGAGTGGGCGCTGATATGAGCGTGAACTTCCGACATGGTCGGAATGCCCTCGGTAGCGCCGATGTGGCCAACGCTCAGGCTACCGGCGGCGGAGCCTATTAAAAGCGATTCTCCAAGGGTTCGACCTCTGGCTAGTCCGTGCAGGACGCCCGCTCGAAACGCATCGCCCGTTCCAGTGGAGTCAACGATGGCAGGGGCTGGGATCGTCGGCAAAAAGGTTGCTTCGCCCGAGGGCAAAGACACAAACAGTCCGTCACCGCCGTCGGTGAGAATTGTGAAAACCTGATGCTTACGGCTCCAATCGGAGACCCAAGCCATGTTCAAGTCATTGCTACGGCGCGTGCCAACCCAGTCGGTGGAGTATTGGCAGATCGAACCCGCCGGGAGAAATTCGTTCTCACGGAAGAAGTCCATGAGATACAGTTTCATGCCGTGCGCGTGGGCTCCCCGAACCGCTTGTCTAGATACTTCCGACATATTTGGCTCGGCGGTAAACCACCCACCTACTTTCCAGGGAAGCATGGAGAGATCCGTTGCGGGAGACATGGTTGAAAAGCCGCTCCCGAACATCGTCCGGTCGCCATCGGCACTCACGTAAACATCGCAAACGGGTGTTGAGCCTAACCGAGCGAGGTACTGATCGCTCAGCCCCTTCTCTAACACCAGGAGGCGAAGTCTTTCGCCCTCAAAGCCGGACCCAAGCGAGTTGCCGGCAAGCACCACATCATCGCGCCACATGGTGAGATGGCATGCGGTATTCGCCGCTTCCCCTCCCAAAATTTCCCTCTGTTCGGTAACCTCAGCATAACCCCCGGGACGCGGGAGCTTTTCGATGCGCCGTATGCGGTCTACGCACACGGTACCGAAGACGAGGATCATGCGTCCAAATAGGGTACCGGATCAAAGCCAAGCTGTCACGCCGGGAACATTCCCTGGAAGGCGCGCATCGCAGAGAGTGGGAAAAGAGAACTATGAAGATTAATCATCGCCAGGCGTTTCGTTTCAAATGGATGCTGATGGGGAGCCTGTTTGTTACCCTCGCCGTCACTTCCCCCGTCGCTCTTGCGCAGGTCCGACCGACCCCGGAGATTACTCGTCAGACTGAAACGCTCAAGAGAATTGCCCAACTGGAAATTCTTACGAAGATTCTCCCGATCGCTCTTGATAAAAAGCAGCTAGAAGCCCTTCTTCCGGCGATCGAAAAGGGACGCCAGAAACGGCAAGAGATCATTCAGAAAGATGCTGAGGAGCTGGCCAAAGTTGAAAAGGAAGTTGAGGAAGCTCTTAAGAAGGCGATCAAGGAAGAGCGGATTCCGCCTGCAGAATTCCAAACCAAGATCGCGAAGGTCACGAACGCACTCGGCGTTCGACGAGCAATCGCTCTCGATGAGATCGTCGCAAATCTGGTGACCTTCTGTAAGTCGTCTTGGAACGAAGGTCAAGTGAAGGCGGCGGTTGGCAGCTTCGACCCCCGTCTGTTCGATCCAAAAATGGGATGGGATAAGTTGGGCACGGATGACAAGTTGGCGTACTACGCAAGAACTGTCCTTCTCGACGATCTCACTTACGACGTTTTGAAGCAACTTCTCCGCTCGAAGAACTCTGGCGGCTAGGTATCTTTACTCGCACGTAAAGCTATGAAAGGCAAACACCCAACTTGGTATGCATTCTGCCGTTGGGTGGTAACCCAGTTCTTTAATGTTCGAGGTGGTTGCTCGGCAACGGGGCGAGAGCACATTCCCAAGAAGGGGCCGATCATTTTCGCCCCGATTCACTTAAGCCACCTAGACCCTCCTGCCGTGGCCGCAGGAAGCACCCGACGCCTGCGCTTCATGGCGAAAGACGACCTCTTCAAAGGCATTTTCGGGACCCTCATCACAAGTCTGGGAGCCTTCCCGGTTCGAAGAGGAGAAACCGACTCTGAGTCGATCCGCCTCGCCCTGCAACTCCTCGACGAGGGGGAAGCGGTCCTCATTTTTCCGGAAGGCACTCGCGGAGACGGAAAGACGCTGTTACCCATGAACCGAGGCGTCGCGATGCTCGCCAAAAGGTCCAAGGCGACGGTTGTTCCCGTTGGCATCATCGGCACGCACGTTCTTCTCCCTAAAGGTCAGTCGAAGCTTGGGAAGGGTCGCACTCGAATCGCTTTCGGCAAAGGATTCACGTACGAACAGTTCCTCACCGAAGAAGGTGGCGACAAAAAGGCACGCGAGGATTTCACCAACCACATGGGCAATGAAATAGCCCGTCTCTGCCAAGAGAACGGGCTGGATATCGTTCGTTCGGAAGCCTAAAATCGGCTGCTGAATTGCACCGTCGCCAGGGCGCGCTCTTCTTGAACCAGCAGGCGAAATGCGAGGGGTTTGATCGGTCGAAACTCAACGCCCGCCGTAATGCGGTAGCCGTTATGCTCTGCCATGAGCGAGAACATATCGGTGAACGGAGCCACAAACCCGCCAAAGAATCCATCTTTTCGCCCCGCTTGAATACCGACGGTGAGATCGAGATTCTTCGTGCCGCTGATCAACTCAAAAGGCAACCGATAGGTCGAAGTGATGAAAGATCGCCGACCGTCCGGCGTCTCGTCGAGCGCGTCGAGCACGCCCACTGCAAAGCCGGGAATGACGCCTGCGATCGGCGAAATGATATTGAAGTTGAGGTCCGTGGTAATGCGTTCATCGAAACCGGGACGTTGCCAGGTGCGAACCTCGGCCTCCAGCAAACGGTTCATCCCGATTCCGATGAATCGATCGGTGGTCCGCTCGGCTCGGAGCCCTTGGGCGTACTCAAAACGAATCGAGCCTTCCGTAAGCTTGCGCGCCGTAGGAACGTTGAACAACCGATCCGCCGACGATAGGGCGACGACTCCCGCACCCAATACCAACACCATCCCTAGCTTTCTCATGATTCTCAGCGATTCTCGCTACCCCGTAACTTACCTGGACACGTAACCTACCAGGATGGACGAACGAACCTTCCCTCAGGTATCGCTCGAAGGCTTCAGATTGGTGGCAAACGGGCTATCCCCGACCAACGGAGATTGTGCCCGGACCGCCTTCTGATCCTCGGACCACGATCCGAACCGGGAGAAACTGCTTCATCACCCAAACAATGCTTAGTAGCCGCGGCGTGATCTCGGAAATTTTGAACTCAGAGAAGTTCTCAGAGAAGCACGCCAGGAAGAGGACGGTCTCAGCGCTGAACGGATCGAGCGTGGCGTCTCCGGTCATCCAGTCAAAAGTGGCATCAAAAGCCTGCTGAACGATGGATTCCACCCGAACCCCCTTTGCTCCGATCGCTCCAAATCCTGCGAGTCCACCTTTTCGGCCCGTTCCCGATTTGTTGCCCTCATATTTGGTCCAAACCGTCGCGTACATTCCCGCGCCGTGCCCCGGAACATCCACAACGTCGATCTCGATGGGTAAATGGGCCGACTGCGCAAGCCGAGTGAGGTGATTCCTAGCCCGCTCTCCGATGCTGTGCTCCAATCGGCAAAGCGCAACCACGGCGTGTAAACCGGTTGGGCGCCCCCGCTCGGTCCATGTCAAACCCTGGAAAGAGCAAGGTTCCACCGCCATTGAAACCAGTCCGGCTTCGTCCCGAGAGAAGGAACTTTGCTTCAGCTCTACTTCGGCGTATACGTTCATCGCCCGAGTGACACCAAGAATGACGTTCTCAAAGTAGTCGAAGCTGAGGCTCGCCCTGCCATAGGTCTCGCCTTCGATATTGATCTGCGAGTAAGCCCCTGATCGCGCGAGGACGGGAAGGAGAGTTGAAAGAACGATAAGCGCATTCGCTCCTCGACCGTTGTCGTTACGATCGCTGACGAACGATCCTTCGAGTTTCTTGGGAAGGGATTTTGGCGCGAAAAGGAGCGACTGAGAACCGATCTGCGCGCCCGTAATGTCGGCATCGACACTCCGTGCAAGGGTTTTCGCGATGGTCAAGTCTTCCGCATCTAAGCCTGGGAACTTGGTCCCTGCCCGAACGCCTTCAATGCGAACCGCTTGCTGGGTCATGGCCGCCATAACTAGAGCGGCCCTTACAATGGCTCCTCCAGCTTCGCCGTGCGACCCGTCGATGGTGATAATGCCGACGGTTCTAGCCATTTAGACCTTCAACCGGAAGATAGCGAACTCAAGCACCTTGAGGGCGTAGGTCGCCGCTACCACCACGATGGTGAGAACCAAGAACTGGGTGAACCACTCGCCTGTGCTCACGTCTTTGATCGCACCGCCGGTAGCAGAATTCATCGTGGTGCTTGCTGAACCGATCATGCCATTGATTGCTCTGGCAGCGGGTTCGCGAATGATGATGTACAAACCAACAGACGAAATCATCAGCAACGGCAGCGAGAGTCGATACTTGTGCTTTTGGTGCTCGTTGTAGATGACGCAGTTGTAGCAGCGCTCCTTCTTGGCGGAGTTGCTGATCTTGTTGTTTCTGGGAATCGCGGCTCCAGAAAGAAGGGCATCTTTCGAAACGACCTTATTCTCCATTGCGTTGCGAATGACCGACTCTTCGCACATGCAACCAACCAGCTCTTTCCAGCAAGTTCGCTTGGCGTGGAAGATGGGGCAGCGCTCTCGAACGAACTTTCGGCAGTAGGGCAACTGCCAGCACTTGCCCATGAAGACGTTTTGCTTTTCGGTCTCTTGTTTGATCCCTTTGCCGTACTTGAGTTGATCGGCTTTGGTGCCCTGAGTGGCCCGGTTCTTCACG
The DNA here is from genome assembly GCA_964488265.1 of uncultured Fimbriimonas sp. Classification (GTDB taxonomy): domain Bacteria; phylum Armatimonadota; class Fimbriimonadia; order Fimbriimonadales; family Fimbriimonadaceae; genus Fimbriimonas. Next base: position 1,971 of record CAZAVC010000076.1, on the reverse strand, counting down.
CGGATCGTGATATCGCCTACTAAGACGAGGAGACCCAAGATCAGGGTCGAGATTCCAATGGAAGAGACGCCCGCGACGCCCGTGTTGTAGGCGTCAGAGTTTGCGCCCGTTCCGGTGATTGCCAGGGGCACCCACGTAGGAGCCACATAAAGACCGATTCCGAGGATGATGTTGGTCGCCACCATGATCTCCTCTTCCCAGAAGGTGAAGGCGGCGCCTACAACCATCAACACCGCACCCAGAATGCCAACTTGCTTGGCCTTCTCCATGTTGCCGACAAGGGTCGCGGCTACCTGAGGATCAGCGGCGGCTCGGTTGATGAGAATAAACAGAAAGGCGAGGGAACCGATAAACACGATTGCCCCGCCGATCATCGCATAACGCGCGATGGTTGAACCCAAATCTCCAAGAAGGTCGGAAGACCCGTTTTCGTCCTTAAACGCGCGCTTGATCATAGAAGATTATTTCTTGACTCTTTCAAGGTAGGCATCCGTTCGGGTGTCTACCTTAACAATATCGCCGATATTGATGTGGAAAGGCACTTGGATGACCGCACCCGTTTCAAGGGTCGCGGGCTTCGTTGCACCGCCACTTACCGTATTGCCTCGCTCGCCGGGGTCCGTCTGGGTCACCTCAAGCTCAACAAAGTTAGGTACTTCATATCCTAACACTTCGTTGTTCGCTTGTAGACAAACGATTTCCATATCTTCTTTAAGGTACTGACCTTGATCGCCCAGAGATGACATTTCCACCGGAATCTGCTCGTAGGTGTCGAGGTCCATCAGGATCGCTTCCGAGTTCTGCTTGTACAGGAACTGCATCTTCAGCTTCTCCACGAAAGCGGGGTCGACCTTTTCACCGGATCGGAAGGTCTTTTCCAAGGTTTGTCCGGTGCGGACTTTGCGGAGTCGGGTGCGAACGAATGCGCCGCCCTTGCCCGGTTTGACGTGCTGGAACTCGATGATCGTCCAGACCTCTCCGTCCATGTAAAAGTTCAGACCGTTGCGAAAATCACTGGTATCGATAGCCAAGGTTGTTCTCCAAAAGGGCGATCCGCGCTTGACAAATCACCGCTGCGAAATCATTTTGACACGGACAGACAATTGACCTTACAGACGCAGATCACGTTTCAGTGCCGTAACAAGCCGTTCGGCCATGTTTTTCTGCGTGGTTTGATTGGGGTGCCATGCCGAACCCGATCCGTCGCGTTCTACGTTTTGGGTTTCGAACTCCAGGTAGTGAAGCTTTTTATCGCTCGTGTTCGCGTCGATCATTGAAGAGATGTACCGTCGAATGGTGGAAAGTGCCTTGTTCTGAGGCGGCCAGTTGTCGCTCATCATCGACCCCACCGCAAAGTAGATGTGCGCTGAGGGATTTGCCTTTCGAACCTTCTGGTAAAAGGCGGTATAGCCCGCTTTCCATCCCGCTTCCTCCGGATTTTTCTGCCCGAAGTCGTTGGTGCCGAGATTGATGACGATTGCATCGAAAGGCTTTTCTTGACCTGGCTTCAATAGCGTGGATCGATCTTCCGGGAGCACGAAGTCAAAGATCTCCGGAATCGTGTTGTCCGGCCACATCTTCTTGCCCGACCAGGCGATATCGGTGCACTCCATCCCTAGCTTTCTGGAAGCAATGGCTCCATAGGTCATGTAAGCGTTGGCGGTCTCAAAGGAGTGCGCCTCGTTTTGGTTCTTTCCATCAACTCCAAAACCGGCGCTGATCGAGTCTCCCACTACCAGGAGTCTTTTCGATCCGAGTTTGGGTGACTGGAACTGGGCGCCCTTGTTGGCATAAACCGCCACAACCCGGGTCGGCTTGCTCATCGCCTCGGTTCGCCGGACCAGCCTCACCGTCCTCGATTTTTTAGAAGGCGACCTCACGATGGAGTACCGCTTGCGTCCCTGACCAAGCTTGATTACCCCCGTCGCCGTACCATCCACTTCGATCTGCCAGCGATCGTTTGCGGTCTCG